>PFOE01000025.1 GCA_002792355.1 Candidatus Roizmanbacteria bacterium CG_4_10_14_0_2_um_filter_36_35
GTAGCTTTAGCGAAGGAGGATCATCATACTCCGTTTCAGGCGGGGTCAACATTTATGTAATTAATTATTTGTAAATTAATTCTCTACCCCGCCAACAGCGGGGTTTTTCTTTGCCCGCCGAAGTTTTAACGAAGGTAGGTTATGGTTATAAATTTAAAAAATATTTATGAAAACAAAAAATAAGGTTGTCTTAACTGGAGAAACCTTGACAATAGAAGAAGTAATTGCCGTATGCAGAAACAATGATAGAGTTGTTGTTCCTGATTTTGTTATTAAAAGAATCCAAGAAAATTGGGATGCGATTGCGGAAATGCTTGAACGTGGTGATGTGATGTATGGTTTAAATACCGGCATTGGTGGATTCGGCAATGTCAAAATTTCCAAAGAAAAAGCAGGAGAGTTATCAACACGTATGCTTAGAGCTCACTCTTCGGGTTATGGAAATATAGTCGAAAAAGAAATCGCCAAAGCAACATTATTACTTCGACTTAACGTATTTGCTAAAGGTTATTCCGGAGTAAGACCGATTTTATTTAAAACTTTTGTCGAGATGCTAAATAAAAACGTCATTCCGGTTTTCTATGAAAAAGGTTCTGTTGGTACATCCGGCGATTTGGCTCCTTTATCTCAGATGGGATTAGTAGTCATTGGTGAAGGAAAGGCTTATTGGCAAGGAAAAATTATCTCCGGTGATGAGGCGATGAAAAAAGGAGAAATAGAACCGGTTCCTTTAGCATACCGGGAAGGCTTGGCAATTATGAACGGCTCCCAGTTTATGACTGCGATCGCCGCTTTTAATATATATGACGCTGAAAGATTGATTAAACAAACTGAAATTGTCTGTAGTATGACGATTGATGTTTTAAACTGCGTCGAATCAGCTTATAGCAAAGAATACAACCAAGTCCGTCCTTTTAAAGGTCAGAATGATTCCGCTGCCAACTTAAGAAGACTATTTCAAGGAAGTGAACTAATGAAACAGCCAAAAAAAAATGTCCAAAACGCTTATTCTCTTCGCTCGGTTCCCCAAGTTTCTGGCGCTTGTCGAGACGCTTTAGACTATGTAAAAAAAATTACGGAAATAGAAATGAATGCCGTAGCGGATAATCCTATCTTCTTTACTAAAGAAAAAGTTTGCCTAACCGGAGCTAACTTTCATGGCGCGCCGATTGGCTATACGCAGGATTTATTAGGAATTGTTATCACTGACCTAGGAAATATTTCCGAAAGACAAACTAATAATCTTATGGATCCTGCTTGTTCAAAGGACTTACCGGCTTTTCTGGTTAAAAGTGCCGGACTCGATTCTGGATTGATGATTTCTCAATATACCCAAGCGGCTCTTGTTTCGGAAAATAAAATCTTAGCTAGTCCTGCTAGTGTTGACTCAATTCCTGTTTCTGGAAATCAGGAAGACCACGTCTCATTTGGAACCATTGCCGCTAGAAAAGCCAGAGAAATAATAAAAAACACCGAGGCGGTTGTAGCGATTCAGTTATTGGCTACTTGTCAGGCTTATGAATTTAGAAAACCACTCAAACCGTCTAAAGTTTTTCAGGAAGTTTATAAACTGGTTAGGTCGGTTAGCCCGGCAATAACAGAAGATAGAGCTTTTTATATTGATATTGAAAAAGTCGTTCCTTTGATTCGTAGTTATAAGGTGTTAGAAGTTGCTGAAAATATTGTCGGCGAATTAAAATAATATGAGAAGAGAAATCATTGCTGAAGGAAATGAGGGATGGTTTGGTGGTTGGTTCAGATGCTCTAGTTGCGATTTTGATATATTATTGCATGGAAAAGTTTTTAATCGCGCGAGACAGTTAGAATCCCAAAAAATGCCGATTATATGTGGTACTTGCGATCTAACAAACGGTCTTATTCCAGAAATCAGAAAACCAAAATATCCCGCGATAACTGGTCCACTATACGGTGGTAATTGACTGGGTTAGACTTCGAGAAAAATTTGTTGTCAGAACCTGCTAAAAGATCTACTTTGTAGCGTATAGTCCGTTGACATAGCTTTAAATATGCTCTATTTTTATCTCAAATGTCAAATCTCAAATCGCAAATCTATATCTCAAATGTTAAATCTACTAATGTAAAAGTCAGAGCTTATCAGTTTTCTATAAAAATAATAAAGTTTGTTAACAAACTTCCATCTAAACGAGCTTTTTGGGTAATAGGAGATCAATTAATAAGAAGTGCTACGTCGATCGGCGCCAATATGATGGAGGGTCAATCTTCGTCTTCAAGAAGAGAATTTATTAAATATTACGAAATATCTTTAAAATCATCCAATGAAACTAAATATTGGTTATCTCTACTAAAAGATTCTTTTGTTGAATTAAAAAATGAAATTGAAATTTTACTAAAAGAGAACGAAGAAATTTCAAGAATGATTGCTTCAAGTATCTTGACGTTGAAAAACAAAAATAGATATTAAAGATTTGAGATTTAAAGATGTAGATTTGACATTTAACATTTGAGATTTGAGATATAGTTAGGGGGTGATATAAATGGACACAAAAACTAAACTCGATTCCAAAAATATAAAATGCGGTTACCGGACATATTTTTTCGACACCTACGAAGCAAAAAATAAAAGTAAATATGTAGTCATTACCGAATCAAGATTTGTTAAGGAAGGTGAGCCGTATAAAAGGAGTTCGATTATCTTATTCAAAGAGGATCTGGAAAAGTTCAAAGATGAACTTAGTAAAATTACTTTAGATTAAATCAAGATTTTTTATTTGATATAATTTGAGAATGAAGATTCTAGAGATAAAAACTCTTGTCTTTCCAGAGATTAAAGTAATGAAATTTGCCCGTTTTTTGGATAATCGGGGTTACTTTACCGAGCTTTACAAAAGAAGCGACTTCCAGAAGATAGATTTTTTGAAAGATATAGAATTTCTTCAAAACAACGGTAGCTTTTCTAAGGCCGGCGTCATTCGTGGTCTTCATTTTCAATGGAACCCGTATATGAATAAATTGGTAAAGACAATCAGCGGTCAGATGATTGATCTTTTTTTAGACATAAGAGTTGGGTCGCCTAATTTTGGGAAAATTGGAGCTTATAACATGAATAACCAACCTGAATCTGACTATGATCAATGGATCTGGATCCCTGTTGGTTTTGCTCATGGTAATATTTTTGTTAAAGATACAACAATTGAATATTACTGTACCGCCGAATATTCACCTACAACTGAAGCTTCTATTTCTCCGTTATCGTCAGATATTGATTGGTCTATGATAGATAAAAATTTAAAAGATATTTATGATCAGGTTTGTAAAAAACCAAATATTTCAGAAAAGGATAAAAACGGTTTTACTTTAGACGAATGGCTTAAAGACGAAAGATCAGTTTTTTTTACTTATTCTTAAGTGCTAGCAAGAGGATTCGAACCTCTGACGTCTCGCTTATGAAACGAGTGCTCTACCGCTGAGCTATGCTAGCTTACTAGCTTAATTTTATACGAATATTATATAATATATAGAATCTTTATGACAAAAATAGATCTTTCGATAGTTATCGTTTCCTATAACACCAAAAAAATCACCCAAAACTGCTTAGAATCAATCAACCGATCACTTTGGGGAACAAAAATCAGATACGAAATTATCTCCGTTGACAACAACTCTCATGACGGATCAAAAGAAATGCTTCTTAACTATTCCCTGGATAAAAAAAACCATACCGGATACTTTCAAACCAGAACTAATCTTGGCTTTGGCCGGGGAAACAACTTTGGCGTTAAACGAGCAACCGGAAAATATATTCTGTTGCTTAATTCAGATACGATTATTCTAAATAGATCAATTGAAAAATTATTTAATCATTATGTTGAAAATGAAAAAACCATCCATTTTCTTGGCGCTAAATTATTGAATAAAGATTTAACTCCTCAGCCTTCTGCTTGTCGTTTCTTTACCCTTCCTGTTATCTTTGCTTCTCTCCTTCTCAAAGGCGACTATTACGGATTAACACGTTTTTCTCCGAATGAATTTAAAAAAGTTGACTGGGTTTCAGGCGCCTGCATACTGACTAAAAAGTCCTACTACCGGCGTTTGGGCGGTTTTGACAAAAATATTTTTATGTATATGGAAGAAGTTGACTTACTTTACCGCGCTAAAAAATTAGGACTAAATACCTGGTTTTACCCTGATTCCAAGATTATTCACCTCGGAAGCGCCTCATCAGAAGGAAAAATTTTTCCTATTCTGCAAGTCTACCGGGGATTTCTATTCTTTTACAAAAAACACTATTCTTTTCTCCATCTACTAGTTCTTCATCTTATTTTGAAATTAAAAGCTGCAACCGCCTATTTTATTGGTAAAATTAAAGGTAACCAATATTTAATTGATACTTATGGACAAGCTTTTAAGATTTGTTAAATGGATTGATAACAATCTGGTAAAAATCCTTCTTTCCGGATTTATTTTTTTAGTCCCTCTATGGCCAAAGCTTCCGATTCGGATGATTAACTATACCTATATTGCCATCCGCTTCGAAGATATATACCTGACTTTTATGATTCTGATTTTTATTATTCAGCTTATTAGAAAAAAAATCAGATTAACGACTACTTTTTTGTGGCTTTTTATTTTGTTTTGGATCTCTGTATTTGCATCCACTGTTTGGGGTATTTATTTTGGAAAAACAATTGACTTTTACCATCTCGGCTATCTCCATGCTTTAAGAAGAGTTGAATATATGAGCGTATTTTTTATCGCGGCTTCTGTAATAAAAAACAGAGTGGATTTTTTCCACTTAATTAAATTCTTTTTTTTCTCGGTCTTTTTGGTTTCGCTATACGGATTAGGGCAAAAATTTCTCGGTTTTCCAGCGGTCCAAACCATGAATCCTGAATATGCTAAAGGATACATCCTCAGTCTTACTCCCGAAGCAAGAATTTCCTCGACCTTTGCCGGCCATTATGATCTGGCTTCATATTTAGCTTTTGTCATTCCTCTTATTATTTCTTTTTCATTTTTCTTAAAAAAAAGATTTTATCTGATTTTTTATATTTTGGCTCTTTTTGTCTTAACTTATACCTCGTCCAGGATTTCTTTTGTTGCTTATGCTATCACAGTTTTTTTGCTGTTAATTTTTATAAGAAAATACTTTTTTTTGATTTTTGCTATTATTTTAACCGCTTTAGTAATGTTTTCGTCAGGCGATCTCATTAATAGATTTTTAAAGACGGTTCAATTCAAAAGAATATTGGTAAACGAAAAAACCGGTTCTGTTTATATCAACCAAAATGTTACCACCAAAGAACTTCCTGCCGGATCTTTTTACGTAAAGGTGGAAAAACCTCCCGAGCAAATTTTACCCACCGAAGCCGTTGCTACCGAAGTCGCCAAAATTAATACCTTTAAAGAAATGATCGTTGAACAAAAAGTAATAGAAGTCAAAAAAAATAAATATTTATCTCCAAAAGAAACAAACAAATTAATCGCATCATTATCTGCAGAATTAACCGCAATCAATACTTTTGTTTCTGATATTTCCTTTGCTACCCGTCTTCAGATAGAATGGCCAAGGGCGATCAATGCTTTTAATCGAAATAAACTTCTTGGTAGCGGACCATCGTCAATTACAGAAGCGACTGACAATGATTATCTCCGCTGGCTTGGAGAAACAGGACTCCTTGGAACCACGCTTTTCTTGATGATATTATTTTTCATTAATAGATATGTTTGGCTGGGAGTTAAAAAATTTTCAAAAGAAAATAAATTAATTGCCTATGGATTTACCTTCGCCTTAATAGCTCTTTTAATAAACGCTACTTATATTGACGTCTTTGAGGCTTCTAAAATGGCTTATACTTTTTGGACAGTAGCGGGATTATTTACTGGATATTCCTCTCTTTTGTCATCCCGAACGAAGTGAGGGATCTAGCGAACGAAGTGAGCGTAAAAAAAGTAATTTACGCTTTGCTAGATTTCTCGCTTCGCTCGAAATGACTAAAGGTTTAATTTATTTATGAGAAAATTTGACTTTTTTATACTCACATTTATTTTATTCGTTGCTTTATTGTTCCGTCTCTATAAAATTAACATTCCTTTAACCGATCTTCATTCCTGGCGCCAGGCTGATACCGCAGCCGTCGCCCGCAATTTTGTCAAAAGTGGCTTTGATCTCTTGCGTCCTCGTTACGACGATCTGTCTAATGTCCAATCAGGACAAAACAATCCCCAAGGCTACCGGATGGTCGAATTTCCCATATATAACGCTATTTTTGCCTGTCTTTATAAAATATTTCCAATAGTTTCTTTAGAGATGTGGGGCAGATTGATTTCTGTATTTTTCTCCTTGATAACTATCGCGATCTTATACTATCTATTACTCAAAGAGTCTAACCGGTTAGCAGCTTTTACCGGTTCTTTAACATATTCGATTATGCCTTTTTTTGTTTTCTTCTCCCGAGTGATCCTTCCCGAATCCACTGCCCTAGGTTTTACCATGTTGTCTGTCTTCTTTCTTTATTTGTTTTTAAGGAAACAATATAACAACCTGCCTGCCGGCAGGCAAGGTATAACAATACATCTATTGTATATTCTTTCTTTAATCTCTTTTTTACTTTCTTTATTAATTAAACCAACCATAGTATTTTACGGAATTCCTCTTTTTTATCTTTTTTATTTAAAATTTAAAAATAAAACCTTAAAAAATCCCCTTATTTATATTTTTTTTCTTACAGCTTTACTGCCTTTAGTTTTGTGGCGAATTTATATAGCGAAATTTCCCGAAGGCATCCCTGTCAATGAATGGCTATTGACGAGCGTCAATACCGGAGGTAGGCTACAAAAAATTTTCTTCAGACCATCCTTTTTCCGTTGGATCTTTTTCGAAAGAATTAATAATTTAATTCTCGGCGGCTATCTCACCGTATTTTTTATTTTTGGGATTATTGCAAAACGAAAAAATTTCTTTCTCCATTCGTGTCTTCTATCTTCTATCTTCTATCTTCTAGTCTTCCAAGGCGGCAATGTCCAACACGAATATTATCAAACTTTGATTCTTCCCTGTTTGGCAATATTTACTGCTCTCGGTATCAATTTTGTTTTAGAAAGTAAAAAACTTATCTCCTATTCTATATCTATTTTCTTTATTTCCGTTATCTTTATTTTCTCATGGTATTTTTCTTATTTTAAAGTCAGAGATTACTATCAATATAATCAGGAACTGGTTCAGGAGGCAAAAATTTTAAATAACCTGACTCAGCCTGAAGATAAAATTGTCACCGATCAGATGGGTGATACTACCCTTTTATATCTTGCAGACAGACGCGGAGCACCAGCAATTTTTAAAGAACCGATTGATTTAAAAAACTTAGGATACAAATACCTTATTACTTCAAACGATACGCAAAAAAAAAGAATGGGGTCTGACTATGAAATAATTTTTGAAAATGATAAGTTCACTCTTTATGCTTTATGAAGATTTTAATGGTTACTCCTTATGTTCCTTATCCTCCTTCATCAGGCGGTCAAATCAGGACTTTCAACTTACTTAAGCACCTAAGCGAAAAAAATGAAATTACTTTGGTCGCTTTATATAAAAATGAGACGGAAAAAAAATACTATTCTTATTTAAAAAGCTTCTGTAAAAAAATTTATCTTTGTCAGCGACCGGAAAAACCATGGACTTTTAGAACTATTTTCAATACTTTGTTTTCTTTTTCGCCTTTTTTAGTGGTGAGAAACTTTTCTGAAGAAGCAAAAAACATCATCAGTAAACTTCTTGATCAGGAACATTTTGACGTCATCCATGCCGAGACTTTTTATGTCATGCCTCACATTCCCCAGACAAAGATCCCGATTGTCTTAGTCGAACAGACGATCGAATATAATGTTTACAAGCATTTCGTCAACTCTCTCCCTCTTTATCTTCGATTACTTCTTTATTTTGATATTGATATTTTTAAATTAAAACACTGGGAAAGATTTTATTGGAAGAAGGCCAATATTGTTGTTGCTGTTTCTTCTCCGGATGAAAAAATAATCAAAAAAGAAGAGGCCGGAATTAAAACTTCAATTATCCCCAACTGCGTCGGTGATGAAATGATAGCGCCTGTGCTTGAAAAAAAAGATATTAAAAAACCAGTAATATTTTTTCAGGGTAATTTTTTCTGGTTACAGAATGTTGAAGCGGCCAAGTTTTTAATTGAAAAAATTTATCCGCCTTTGATGAAAAATAACCCGAATATATCAATAGTCATTGCTGGACAAAATGCTAAAAAAATTGGTTTTATCAAAGAAACCAACATAAAAATCGTTGATATTGCCTCTGACGATGTTAAAACAGTAAAAGAACTTTTTCAGGAGGCAACTTTATTTATTGCTCCAATCTTCGGTCCTGGCGGAACCAGATTAAAAATTTTGGCAGCTATGGGAAGCGGTATTCCGGTAATAGCCACCAGTACTGGAGTTGAGGGTCTTGATGTCAAAGACCGGGAACATATCCTTATTGCTCATTCTCCGTCTCAGTTTGTCAAGGAAATCATCGACGTTCTGTCAAATAAATTGCTCTACAAAAAAATCCAAAAAAATGCCTATTTTTTAGTCAAAGAAAAATATCAATGGAGAACAATTGCCCAAACGCTGGAGTCGGTTTATAAAAATTTATAAATAATATGGTAATAGGAGTCGACGGTAATGAAGCTAATGTCAAAGAACGGGTCGGTGTTTCTGTCTATACTTATAATCTTTTAAGATTTTTTAAAAAGAAAGCTAATCGACAAATTCAATTTAGAATATACTTAAAAAACACTCCTGAGGATCTGCCTGAACAAACAGAGTATTTTAAATACCGGGTTATTGCTGGAAACTTTCTTTGGTCACAAATCTTTCTGCCTCTCAAGTTATATCAAGAAAAAGACGTTGATGTCTTTTTTTCGCCGGCTCACTATCTTCCTCGTTTTTGTCCAGTACCAACAGTGGTAACAATTCATGATCTTTCCTATCTATATTTTCCAGAAGATTTTTTGAAAAAAGATCTTTATCAATTAAAAAACTGGACTCGATATTCTGTCAATAAAGCGACAAAAATAATTGCGGTTTCAAAAACTACCAAAAAGGATATTATAAAAAATTACAGAGTTAATGAAGAAAAAGTAAGTGTAATTTATAACGGCGGCCCACGCTGTCATCCTGAGCCCTTCGACTTCGCTCAGGGTAAACTGGGAGTCGAAGGATCTCAAAACAAGTTAAGGACTCTGAAACCTTATATTCTTTACGTAGGAACAATTCAGCCGAGAAAGAATTTATCTGTATTAATAGAGGCTTTTAATAAATTTATAACGATAAATAAAGATTTTAAGCTTATTATTGTTGGAAAAAAAGGCTGGTTGTATGAAGATATTTTTCAGAAAGTAAAAGAAATGACGCTTGGAAAAAAAGTTGTTTTTACCGATCATGTTTCCGACCAACAATTAGTTTGGTTTTATAAAAACGCCTTCTGTTTAGTTTTGCCTTCCCTGTATGAAGGATTCGGACTACCCGTTCTTGAAGCAATGAATTTTAACTGCCCAACTATTATTTCCTATTCGTCCAGCCTACCCGAGGTTGGTGGCGAAGCATCTTTATACTTTGATCCGAAGAACTCTCTTGAACTGGTGGAAAAACTTAAAGCACTTAAAGATAATAATCAACTACGCGATGAATTAATCAATAAAGGCAAAAAAAGAATCAATGAATTCTCTTGGGAAAAATGCGGCGAGCAAACTCTTGAAGTTATAAAACAAGCAACTGTAAAATGACAAACCATCCTCTTCAATCCGTTTCTTGGGAACAAGCAAGAAAAAAAATGGGCATTGAAACCCTAAGAATAGTTGATGGAAAAAATACTTTTCAATTGACTTTCCACAAAATCCCTTATATCGATTATAAAATTGGCTATCTTCCAAGATCAGCAATGCCAGCAAAAAAAATTCTAAACCAGCTTTATGAGTACGGAAAGAGAAACAAAGTTATTTTCATAAAAATAGAACCCTATTCCCCCGCTGTCATCCCGAGCGAAGCGACCGAAGGGAGCGAAGTCGAGGGATCTAAAAAAGAGATTTCTCGACTCGCTTCGCTCGCTCGAAATGACAAAAGAATCATAAAGTCTCCTCATCCTCTTTTCCCCACCTGGACCCAAATCCTTGACTTAACTAAGTCTGAAGAAGAACT
>PFOE01000063.1 GCA_002792355.1 Candidatus Roizmanbacteria bacterium CG_4_10_14_0_2_um_filter_36_35
AAATTAAAGAAACAATAATCGGACCTATAATCTGTGCAATCTTGCAGATACGACAGGTAATTTTAGTATTTAGTGCCTGCCTGCCGGCAGGCAGGATCAAGAATGAAGTATTCAGTATTAGAAAGGTCAAAATCGCTACTTTGGAAAAGGAAAGAAAAACAAGACAGCTGAAAATAAAAACAACTAAGTATTTTAAAACCAGGTATTTATTAAATTTTTTATTGGTTAAAACAAAGAAATATAAAAGCAGGAAAAAACCGGCCAGCGAGTTAGGATGGGAAAAAGTACCATACGGCCTTAAGAATTCTATTCCCTGAATCGTTGCCTTGGCAATTCCTGGAGTCGATAAACTAAGAAACCTTTCGCCGAAAAAATAAAAAATCCCTTGGATAGAGTGCCGAAAAACCAATTGAAAAATAGCTAGGGTTAAATGAAAACCAGCGATCAAAAATAAAATTATTAATAATATTTTCTCTTTAATCATCTTGAACAATTGCTGCCCTAGAGAAAAAACAACCACAAACTCGACGATCTTTATCAGCCGGTAAAAGGCAACTGGTTGATTGTTTGCAAAAATGACATTTATAAATAATAATCCCAGACCGATAAGAATTCTTTTATCTTTAAAGAAATTAACCACGGTTTTAAAATTAAAGATAAAAAGAAGAAAAACAATAATATCTGTTAAATATAAAGTCGGAGAGAGATAATCAACCCTGATTCCATTGAGATAGGAAAAAGGAGGAAAAAAATGTTTGCCTAATTGAGTAGGGAGAAAGAATAAAAAGAAAATAAATAAAATTTTTAAAAAGCGGAGGTGCCAAATTTTTTTTGAAATATTTGCGGGTGTCGAGGGGAAAGGGATCCCGGCGGCGCGCCTTGCCTGCCGGCAGGCAGGCAGTCGAGGGGTATTGTTCGAAGCGAGCACCGACGGGAATGAACCCAAGACAGGACCCGCAAGATTTCGGCGGCGAACTTTTTCAGAATAAAGTCTGCTGGCTTTCTTCTTTTTTAACCTCTTCATTTTCATCTTTAAAAATCTTCACCTTGCCAAAAACTCCATCATACCCCGGATCGACAAAAACCCTTCTCTCCCTGACAATCTCAATCGCCTGACGGAGTTTTTCTCCTTCGGTTTTTTCAATCTCTTCGTAATCTTTGCGCAACAAAATATCAAACTCTGTCCCTAAGTCTGTTGTCAGCCTTTCATACTCTTTTTGAGATTTGGTAGCTGAATGATCATTCAATTCTAGTAAAACCTCAAGAAGCGGGATCATTGAGACGAACGGCCGACGGGTTTTCTCTTTGTCATAAACAAAGGTTAATCCAACTTTATTTTTGACCATTAAAAGATCTTCCGGGCCCAAAAGTTTTTCCGAAAGATCAAGGACGCGGTTTTCCACACCAACTGTTAGAGGCCGATGACAAACAGGGCAAATCGACCCTTTTTCTTTTATTTCTTTGGCATTATAACGGATATTGCAAACCCTATGACCGGACCAGTGATACTTGCCTTCTTCGGGAAAGAATTCAATAGTGTAACCGATTTTGAGTTTACTATTTGATTCCTGTTTAATTGCAGAAACAATGTCGTCGTATGTGAAGTTGGAAATTGGTTGTTTGAAATTTGAAGTTTGTTTGGAAATTGGAAATTGCCTGCCTGCCGGCGAGGCAGGGAAATTGGAATTTTCCACAAATACAGTTGCTTCTCGACCGAGTTTTGGGGTGGAATGGGCGTCGGAAAAGGAAACAATCGACCGGTTCTTCAGTTCTTTTATCTGCCAGTTCATGATCGGATCTGACGATAGACCAGTCTCAATCGCATAAATATATTTGGCATAATCCCCAAAACATTCTTCGATCGAGTTAAAGCCGCTCTTTGATCCAAAAATGGAAAACCAGGGAGTCCAGGCATGGGCCGGAATAAATAAAACTTTTTCATCAATATCCAAAACCATTTTCAATAAATCAACCGAGGAAATCCCTACAATCGGCCGTCCGTCAGCCATCAATTTGCAACCTCGGATGTTTAATTCTTTAATTATTTTTTCACAGGTCTCAATAGAAGGAGAAAAAATTAGATTGTGAACCCGCCTGACCTGTCCGCCTTGAGAATAAATGCTGGAAATTTCTGTTGATAGTAAAAACTTTGTTTCACCCGGTTTATTTTTTAAGGTAAAAATCCCCGGATTAACCTCTTTTAAATTTTCTTTTATCTCTCTAAGCCATAAAGGATGGGTCCAGTCGCCAGTCGTCACTAAATTTATTCCTTTTTTGGCAGCGAAAAAAGAGATTCCCTCCAAATTCATCTGGGGAGAGACAGCACGGGAATATTTGGAATGGATATGAAGATCGGCGATAATCTGCATGGAAACATTGTAACAAATATTTAAGATTGTTGACTAAATTAAACCGTCTCTCTTTTTCTCTTTATATAAACTAGGAGGATAACAACGACTGTGATTATAAACAAAACAACAATGGTAAATGTCAAAAAGAGCATCTTTGATATTGTTGGGGTTTTTGTTTTTGAAGATGGCGCTCCTGGAATTCCTGTTGTCCCTCCTTGGAAATTATTCGCAGTGGTTATCGGCGTCGGCACTCCTGTTATAATATTTCCTTTCTCATTTTTAAACTGGTTAATTTTTATATCAGACGACTCAATTGAATTATTGTTTTGAACAATGAATTTAGAGGTTGATGTTGGAATCACCTGACCATTGGTTGTTGTATAGGTAATCCGATACGGCATTGATGGTAAAAATTCCGAGCTGATTTTGTAGTATCCTTTCTCGTCGGTTTTTGCCTGATATGAAGGCTTGTTGGAAAAATTAAGAATAATTGACACCGTCGAATTGGGAATCACTTCACCTTGAGAATCATAAGCATAACCCTCAAGATAATTCAATATAGGCTCAAATTTTACACTGGCTACTAATCTGGCTTGAGCATTAACTTTGCTGATAAATCCAAGTAACCACTGTTTGATTTTTTCTGCTAAGTTCGGTTGGGTTAAATCGATTTTTACTAGTGTAATTTCTCCAAAAGTTTCTGTTGGTTCAAACTGCGATTGATTAACTTTAAGAACAAAGTGACCCAGCTTATCAGCGCTAGCGGTTTCCGGCAAAAGTCGATATCTGACATTTTCTTTAGAAATAGGGTCTGGTTTTAGACTGTAGGCTTTTATCTTGGCAAAAGGATGAGAAACCTTACCATTAACTATAATCGTTGATGTCGGTTTGTCTAGATCGTGAAAAAATTCCATTAGTTTTGCCTGACTGGCCATTGCTGTTGTTTTTGGTTTTAAAGGAATGTCTCTGTGTTGGATGGCGCCTTGTTGGATTATTACTTCACCAGTTAATGATGGATATATGTCCGAGTAGATCTTTGAATAGTTAGACTGTATATTATTAATATCTTCCGGAAAAACATAGTTACTATGTGAAGCGGTTAGTTTATAAGTCCCGTCAGGAACGACAAAACTAAAGCCACCATCTTCTTCGATTGTCTGGGGGTTTAATATATTGCCGCCAAGAAGATCAGCTGTGGTCATTGTTGTAAAAGAGCCATCATTCCTTTTTTTAAGAAGCGTTACTGTCGCTTTGTTTACCGGCTCGAGCGTTTGTGAATCAAATACTCTTCCATATGGATCCCAGGAAATAGAGATACAGTCAGATTGGCTGACGACGTCTTCAAAGCTAAACGTCCCTATTTGCTGGGTTTTTTCTTCGCCAGCACCCTGATTAGTAGTTGGTTCAAAATAATTAAGCGCGAGAAACCTTCTGCCATTACCGCTTGAATAACTTTTCCAGTAAACTGGATCAATGGTTCTGTCTCCTCTGCTATTAATTGGATTGCTTATCAAAGTCGTTCCATCAGCAGCAAAAAGTCCTTCGAACTGGTAATCGCTTGATGTTTTTAAAACTGCAGTATTGTCTACTCCGTAGATTGATATATCAAGACCTTTTTTTCCTGTTGTGCATATTTGGCCCGTAGCCGTTGCTAAACATTCATTTATATAAGTCTCTTTATTTGGTAAAAGTTTTGCATCTGGTCTCACGGTAAGAAGCGCTCGATGGCCGTCTTTAATAATACATGCTGCTGACTCAGGTTTTTTCTCCCAACAGTGAATCGCATTAAGACAAACCCATCTTTGACTTGCTTGTTGAGCGTTAACAGAAAAAAACGGCAGGAATAAAAATAGAATAAAAAAAAGAAAAAATCTTCTACTCATAAAACAATCTTAAAGAAAGATTTATTATATTTCAAGGGGGTAAAAAACAACTCTAAATTCCAAGACGCGACCTATTAAATTAATATCAAAACTAAAAAATCAGCATATAATTATTTTTGCAACTCTCACGGCTTGTTTACTATAATTACTTTGTGTTAAATTAAGATTATACAAATGATAAAAATAGATAAAAAATTTTTGATAATTGCAGCCGTGTCTTTGCTTGTAATAATTCTTTTGTTTCTTGTAGTTTTAACAGTGGTATATCAAAAAAAAGTGAAACAGCAGAAAGATAACGTTATTAATTCTACAACAACACCGGCAACGGCTTATTTTAAGAAGTTGGTCTTTCCGACCGACAAACCTTAACTACAAAACAAGGAATTAGCTAATAAAGTGAATAATTGGCTAAACAGCATGAAAAATTCTAGCGATGATCAAATATTATTATGGCTTATATTGCAGTAAAAAAGAAGGCTGTCAGTTAGCGCCTATTGATAAGCAGGTAAGCATTGTGGTTTTATGGAGTCAATACAAACACTATAAAAAATCAGGAAGCGAAACAGAATTTAATAAGATAAAACAGGACATTGTTAAATATTCAAAAAGATCAGAGATAGAAAACCGCTGGCTCAGAGTTTATCAGCCAGATTTTTGGCACTGCCGATTCCTTTATGAAATGACAAAAGATGGTGTTTTCAATGATGAATATAAAGATCATTTAAAAAGCATCTGTCAAAACGATAATTTTTTTCTTGCCCGGGCGGACCTGAGCAATATCCTTAATACTAACAACCTGGATAAGATTTTCCCCAAAGATCAGAGACGATTTGCTATCGATAATACAATGATTTCAGATTTTATCAGTATGTATTATTGGTTTGATGATGATCAATTGCTAAAAATCGCCAATATGTACTTCATTAATGCAAAAAATTATTATTTGAAAAACAATCTTTTACCTTCTGATTCCGCCTATTTGACAGTCGCCTCTCTTGATCTTTATCTAGCGACAAAAGATAAGACATATCTTGATTTTGCCAATGATCTGTACAATCGGTTCACCGCGGCAGACCGCAACGCCCTTGACATTAATCAACTGACGGAACTTTGTCTTACCAGTCAGATCTATTATGACAGTATTTCAAAAGGCCAAAAGTATCTTGTTATTAAAAATAACAGTCTTTCGAGAATCATCAATAAGGGTTTTGACAATGACAAAGGAGCTTTTCACAGCTTTGATCTCAGTGGCCATTTTTATGGAACGAGAAATAACGCTTTGTTAGTTGGATGTTTGATTGACTAAAAAATGAAAAAACTATTAGTAGGTTTTTTTCTCTTTCTAACCATTTTTGTAATTAGTAACAAAAATGTCCAGGCTTCTTGTAGCTGTACATCAGGCTGTCAGGCTGGTACGTGTGAAGTTGATCCTGGTCCACCCGTATCCTGTGAACCAAGCTGTGGTGAAGGATACTACCCCACGCAATGGGGTGAGGGTTGCGTTACCGTACAATGTAGTTGTGCTAATCCTAGTAGCCTTAGGTGTTGTCCCGAACCAACGACGCCTCCACCAGAAGACACTGGAACCCCCCATCCAACTAATACTCCTAGCCCTTCACCTGCTCCGACTTTAACGCCCATACCAACTTCTACGCCCGTCCCTAGTCCTACCCCGATCCAACCGACAGTGATAATTACTATTCCCTTTCCTTCACCACAAGCGTTTTCTAAAAAAGCCGCGACAGAAGTTCAAAAATGGGTCTGTCTTAAAGTTGCTCCCTGCAGTGTTTCTACTTCAAACTGTTCTGTACCAATAGAACTGGGTGGCCATCGTGTCCGTATCACCACCAAGGCGGATGCAAAACTAATTGCCAATAAAAAAACCTACATCTTTGAATGCTTAAAGAAAGGTACAGGATATCGCTGCACCACCGGCAACGGCCCACTTGACAAAAAACTTACCGATTCAAATTATTTGTCCGCGCTTTCCCACGACTACGGATATCTTTTTGTTTCATTAACCGATACTCATAATCATCCGATTGTACAGTCTTATGACAATCAGGTTATTATAACCGACAGTAAAGGAGATCTCGGCCCTTTGGAATGGGAAAGCTCTACTACAGTCCAGGTCGGGCGGATGATGATGGCGATGCAACAAGTAACGGAAAGTAAGAATACTTCTGGAGAGGCGAAAAGTCAACAACTTGGAACCTTCTTTTTTGATAAAAACTACAATACAACCTGCATTATGATCAAATGGGATCCTCATGGGACAGTCTTTGATATTAACAGCCTTAAACCGATTGAGGGGACAAAAGTAACCCTTCTTCATAAAAATAAAAGCAATAATTTTGACCCGGTAAAATCCTCTGATGTTTTTAACGGATTGGAAAATCCGCAAACAACATTAAGTGATGGAAAGTATGCTTTTTTTGTCCCTGACGGAACATATAAAATTAAACTGGAGAAGGAAGGATACCAACCGGTATTTGACGTTGTCAATATCAATAAAAAAGTTTTGGACGCATATTCCCAGCTATATGACGGAGGAGAAATTGTGACAAAAGGCAAGCTCGAGCTTCGTAATCTAGGGATGAGAAAAATAACAATCGGTGAGAAAATGTTTCATTTCTTTCAAAATATCTGGCTCAAAATTAAAAACAGCCGCTGATTTTTTTTTAGATACTAAAGCATGAACTTACCAAAAGAGTTAACAACAGTCACTCCACTTTCTAAAGCAATAGCATTTCTTCTTTTTATTACTCTTCCTGTACTGGCATTTATGTATGGAATGAACTATCAAGTACAGCTTACTGAACAAAAAAATACAACACTTATTATTAGTCCGACCCAAGAGCCAATAGTATGTACGATGGACGCAAAGATATGTCCGGACGGATCAGCGGTAGGGCGAGTACCACCTAATTGTGAGTTTGAAGAATGTGCATCTGATGATGCTGCAGGAAAAAAATTTACAGGTATTATTACTCGTATTAGTTATGATTGTCATATGGATGGTATATGTGGGATTGGAGTAGGAAAGGGTTTTGTTATTGTTGATAGTGGGGAAAGCCTTACTAACAATGGACAAAAGGGGACGGCTCCAGATGGACTGCTTGATGAGAACAAAAAAAATGAATTTCTTGGAAAAAATGTAGAAGTATTTGCAAAAAGTAGTGATGGAAAAACTGATTCTTACACGTTATTTGGAAGCTCTGAATTTTATATTAAATTAGTGAACGACTCTACTACTCAAACATTTTGTGGTGGAATAGCAGGGAAGATGTGTCCTACAGGATATTATTGTAAATATGATGGGACATATCCAGACGCTGGGGGAACATGTATAAAGGAAAAAACAACGACAAAATTTATCTGTCCAAAAAATGATTATGTTGATTGTATGCCGGGACCAGGCAGTATAAAAAAACAGAATGTACTTCAGAATTCCTTCAGTGGGCACAGACAAACTGTCCCAATTTCAAAGGTGCGGCGTATTAAAAAGGGTGAACATACTTTCAAATTCTTGGAATCAAATGTATAATTATATCTTTAAGTGGTATCCTCTCCTTCAAAAGTTCAATTTTACGGCTACAGAATAGTCTAATCTAATTTAGATTATACACATAATGGTATTAGTAATATGGCAGACTCACTTAGAAGTGATGGTAATGCTGTTGAGATGATAAAAATTAAAAATACTAAACAGTTTGTCCGCTTGAAGGGATTGAAGCTCTATCCTGTAGGTTTTATACAAGTTTTTCCAATGCGTCAATATCAATGTCAGTTCTTTTTTGAGGCGAAGATAAATCATCGTCATATTGAGTATGAATTATGTTATTTTTTAATTCTGCTATATCTAAATTAGCAGCCATTGATATTATTGTTCTAATACGTCCTTCATCAGATTGCCAATTTTTTGGTAATCGGCCTTTTTCTTTCAAAAACAAATAAGTCATTAAGTCAGTAGTTGTACAAATTCCACTGACAATATTATTATCCCCATCAAAATCAGTTAATCCTTGAGCAATCTTAAATAATGTCTCTGGAGTTTGACCAAATTTCATTGCTTTTAATGTTTGTTCTGCAAAAACAACCATCTTTTTATTTGGAGCATGTGGTGCTAAATCTGTATGTTTAGATGAGTTAACAAAACACTCAATAACAATTCTTGCATTGTTTTGGTATGGTGGTAAAGGTTCGCCTGACATAATCTTATTTTACAAAATTAAATATACTATTACAAATAGTATAAATAATGTACTTTATATTGTTATAACAATCTTTGTGGACACAGCCCGTCAGAGTTGGAAACAGATTGAGGAGTATATCTTTCATTGGTTTAATAGATTACAATAAGTAAGTTTTGCTTCAATCTAATCCTGCGTCTTCTTATCACATAAGAGTATTTGAACTATAATAACGTTATTAACGTTAATTTCTGATTCTATGAACCAACCCTTAATTTTATATAAATAAATAAAGCTTTCTCATGCTAAGGAGATGTTGGAAAATGGCATAGTTCTTATTAATACGCTAAATCGTTTCAGAAACGAAAACAGATATGGCTTAGAAATAGGAGATAGGGGAGAAGGAACCCAAAAAACGAATATGCGGGGAAAACCTATAGATTTAACCAATGAGAAAACAATTCCACCTTCGATTAAAAGGAACATATTAGAAGGAAGATTAAAAGGCAAAGGAAAATTAACAATTTTTGGACATATTAATGAGTCCATTCAGGATTGTTATGTATATAGTATGTCCAAAAGTAATAAACATTTAAAAGAATGGTATGCTATTGCCAAGTATGACGCTATTGTAGAAATCACCAATCTCACCGCTTTTATAGAAGCATTAACTAAATGTATTAATCAGATTAATCCATCAGTAAAAACATGTTCATTCCAACCAATAGAATATATTGATAGAAGGGAGCAAGAATTTGAACAACAAACTGAAACACATCCTATTTTTGTTAAAGAAAATCGTCATAGTTGGCAAGAAGAATTTAGATTAGTATGGGATGTTGGAGGAAAAGAAATTGATAGAATTAAAATGAATTGTCCTAAAATTAAAAATTTAATTAGGTTAATTTAGATTGTCAGCAGACTATATTTTGTGGACACAACCTGTCAGGGTTGGAAACAAATTATATTAATCTTTTATTTCTGAAGGCAAATCCTGATGATGTCTTAAGATATTTTTCGAAATCTGTCGCTTTCTTTTGAGAAAAGAAAGCAGAATAATAAACTAATTTTACCGGCCTCAAGTTTTTAGTTGAAGAAACAGACCCTTCGTTATGAGCTTTTATGCGACTTTTTAAATCAGAAGAATATCCCACGTAAAAGGTTTTATCACTTAATTGAAGAATATAGGTATAAAACACTAAATAATCTTAATAAAAGGAAGTATATTTGTCAGTCGTTTATAACCTACAAAGTCCACTACTTAGCGCCCCACTAAGTTCTATTTTGTCCCACTTCGCTCCAAAGGAGCTACGTTGGGAACACTCTTCGCAATGTGATATTTAAACAGATAGAAGAATAAAAGTGGTTTACCACCTCGTAGCTCCTTACTGTTAAGTAAGGAGCGAAGAGTGGAGATGGCGGGAATTGAACCCGCGTCCGAGAAAACACCCTTAAAAATGTTTAGCTTAGAATAGACTATTTTTAACTCTAATCCTAGCGCCTAAATAATCAAATCGTCTAGGATAGTCAGTTAAGTTTATCGGTCAGATAACCAACTGAAAAAATTATCCGACCTTATTCCGATTGGTTTTCCCCTCTATAGATTGAATCGGACAAAATCTTTAGAGAGGGCGATTAGTTAACGTAAGCAAAGTTCATATTTGCATATGATCTTGCCAACATAGCTTCTCGCAATTCTGATAATTGCTTATCAGTTATTTTTTCCGTTTAACGGACAGGTCCGTCTAAGCCATTTTTTAAAAGTGCAAATTTCCCGTCGATGCCTGGCATCCCCGTAAACCCTCTAAGGCTTCATAAATTCTTTTGCTTCTCTTTTTTCATTCCTAGAAATGTCTCTTTTTTTTTCTAATTTTCTCTTTTCAAGATCTTTTCGACCTTTGACAAGTGCAATTTCTAGCTTGATCAAAGGCCCTTTATTATAGCACGATTTGGGTGCCAGAGTCAACCCTGCCGAAGCCATCTTCGTCTTTAGTCTTAAAAGTTCTTTCTTGTGTAAAAGCAGTTTCCTGGTTCTTTTTTGATCATATTCAATCGCCCGAGCATATTCGTAAACAGAGATTTGGGCGTTGATAAGATAAGCCTCATTGCCCATAATTTTCACAAACGAGTCATCGAGTTTAAGTCTTCCGGCTCTGACCGATTTTACTTCAGCCCCAGTCAAAACAATTCCGGCCTCAATGGTTTCAAGCTTCTTATATTCTCTGTTAAATTTACGATTGATGATTTTCATATATAGCAAGGGTCTAGGATACTTTAGAGGGGTTTTTCTCTAAAGTTTTCTAGTAATAATTTGTAAATATTTTTTCTGTTGTTCCATCTAAATTGTGATT
>PFOE01000006.1:0-1348 GCA_002792355.1 Candidatus Roizmanbacteria bacterium CG_4_10_14_0_2_um_filter_36_35
TTATTAAAACCCTGAAAAAAATTAATAAATTAGGAACAACCGTTTTAATGGCAACACACAATGTGGAAATTGTTAAATCTTTAAAAGAAAGAGTGATCGCTTTAGATAAAGGAAAAAATGAGCCATCTTAATACCGCCTTACAACATATCCGCCGGTCGCCTTACCAGGCTATTTATGCCATTCTTGTTATGACTTTGACCTTCTTTATTACTACCGTTTTTGTGATTGTTGCTTATGGTTCCGGAATCGTTCTTAATTGGTTCGAAACCCGGCCGCAAATCACCACTTTTTTCAAGGATGGCGTGGCGATGGATAAAATAACCGCATTAGAGGATCAACTGAAACAAACCGGGAAGATTCAGCAGATAAAATATATTTCCAAAGAAGAAGCTTTATCAATTTATAAAGATTGGACTAAAGGCGAACCGCTGCTCCAGGAAATGGTGACGGCTAATTTGCTGCCAGCCTCTTTGGAAATTTCTACTAATAATATTAACATGCTTCAGGAGGTGTCCGAGGTGTTAAAAAAAGATCCATCGGTTGACGAGGTAATTTTTCCGGCGGATATTGTTTCGTCTTTAACTTCTTTTACCTCGGCTTTAAGAAAAGTTGGTTTGGTTCTGATTTCCTTTGTCGGCTTGGTTTCCCTGCTGGAAATTCTCATTATAATTGGTATGAAAATTGCTTTTAAAAAAGAAGAAATTGAAATCTTGCGTTTGATCGGGGCGTCTTCCTGGTATGTTCGGCTGCCGTTTATTATTGAAGGAATAATTTATGCTGTCGGCGGGGCGGTTTTTGGTTGGCTACTAAGCTACATTTTAGTTTTATATTCGACGCCGTTTTTTGTCACCTATTTGACTGATATTCCGCTTTTTCCGATTTCACCCGTAGTGATGTTTTCCATTTTGGGAATCATGATGTTAATTGGTTTGGTGATTGGCATCTTTGGCAGTCTGCTGGCGGTTAAAAGATACTTGCGCTGATTAATCAATGAAAAAAATTCTTCTTTTCCTTGTCTTGCTGGTTTTATTCTTAATTCCTTGCCGCGTATATTCACAAAGCGTCGGGGAATTACAGCAACAGATTGATGATTTGACCCAAAAGGTAACTGACTTGCAAAATCAAGGAAAAACTCTCGCTAGTCAAATTACCTATATGGATAGCCAAATTAAACTAACCACTTTAAAAATTACCCAAACCCAAAGCCAAATTGACGATTTGACTTTAAAAATCGGCCGTTTGGAGGTTTCTTTGGACCAGATGTCCGTAATTTTAAAAAGCCGGATTGCCGCAGCTTATGAGCAAGGTCAGCCAAATGTTTTGTCATTGTTCTTTTCTTCAAGTAAA
>PFOE01000006.1:1542-1816 GCA_002792355.1 Candidatus Roizmanbacteria bacterium CG_4_10_14_0_2_um_filter_36_35
GGATCCTGATTTTGGTAAAAGAAAAATGGCAATCAATGATTTTGTGGCGGAATGGGCGAATTATAAACAGGACATTCACGGCGACCAAATCGGTTTCCCTGGAGAGTTAGGTATGATTTGGTTAGAGAAATAATCTCTGTTTATATCTGTTCTTAATTCTGCTGATACTAAATTTAGATAGAAAAATGAAAAATAAAAAGCTGCTTGTCTATATTATTGCTATAGCCATTTTGACTATTTTAGGGATTATTTTAATTCAAACCCAGATTTTCCA
>PFOE01000058.1 GCA_002792355.1 Candidatus Roizmanbacteria bacterium CG_4_10_14_0_2_um_filter_36_35
TTTCGCAAAGGTTAACCCCTCCTTCGCTTTCAGCTTCGGCGGGCAGGTCGGCCGCCTGCGGCGGCCTCGCTTCCGTTATTTTTTGCGCGCGATTTTCTCGCCCTTCGGGCGAGTAAGGAAAGAATTTTTAGTTTTCCTTGCCCCGCCCACTCGTGCGCGGAAAACAATTTTTGCTCCCAATAAACGACAAATTATAAATTAACCCGATTCCTAGTTCATTAAGTAGATAGCTTTTTCAGTATGGTAGTCAAAGTCCTTAAGTTCTTGCACGCTATTATCAGATAAATTGATTACGTAAAAATGCCAGTGCGACCAGCTTTCTGTGGGACTAGTATTTTCGGTAAACCAGGTTCCATAGAGCAAATATTTTCCATTCAAAGATAAATCAGCCGTAGAAACACCCTGAGGATTTGGTGATTCAGTATGTATTTTAGTCTTTGTTCCAGTTAGCAGATTAATGGACCATAAGCCTGCGCTTTGCCCAGTTACCCCATAAATTACTTGCAAATCATTAGTAACGAGAGGTTTATTATCGGAGTCAGAAATTAGCAAAGAAATGGAATCTGTCCCGGCGTATAGTTCTTTGTATGAATCGTTCGTTAAATCTATTACTCCAATTTTCCAATTTGTTGGGGTTTTCTTTCCACCGTACCAACCCTCCATTGAGAAAACAGCCATTTTTGTTCTGTCTGGAGCTATATAAAAACTGGCGTCATAGCCGTTATCTACGGTAAATAGTTTAGTCTGCGATCCATTCTGGATATTAATTTTTAGGAGATCAAATATTGTTTTGAAATATATAAAGTTTTTGTCGCTTGAAATTGCAACAAGGCCTGAAGAAACGCCGGTTAATGTGGTGATTAACCGCTCCTCTTTAGTGCCCAGATCGTAAAAGTAAACTTTTTGCTCACGAGATGATTGGGAATCGGTTACTCTTTCATAGCCCAAATATTTACCATCAAGTGACCATTGTGGCGCGACATTGTTCCACACGCCACTCGCTGCCAATTGTTTGGTTTTTGATTGAAAGTTATAAACCCAAAGCTCTGCATTGCCTACATTAGTGTAGTATTGCTTCTCACATTCACTATTTGACATACTTATGTAAGCCATTTTTGTTTTATCGGGAGATAAAGTTGAGGGCAAATTATAACAAGCATCAAGATTTAATATTTCATTTTTTAAACCACTTTGTGTATCAAATGAGCTTAGGATAATGCTTCCGTTCTTGTGCTTAGGATAATCTGGTAAATTAATTTGCATAAAAAGTGCTACTGGTAAACTTTTTATAATTTGCTGCGAAGGTTGTGTTGTGGCTTGATTTGTTAAGCCGGGTGTAGTTATCTGTTGATTTGAAGAAAGTTTACTTTTACTTTTCAGGTTGATTCCGAACCAGACCATACCACCTACCAATATAACCAGTAGCAAAATGGTGGAAATCATCCAATAATTTTTCTTTGGTTTTTCTGGAATTTGTGCTGGTTGGCTGGCAAGATTTTGCCCTATTTGCTGGGTATTTTGATCACCCACATTAATTTGATTTTCCATTTTCACCTCCAAGTAAAAGTATATCATATTTCTGATAATCAAGTATCAAAATGTTGTCTTTCTCCACTTGTATTTCCCATTAGATTTTTGATATATTGATATTGGTCTCAGTTTATTAGGAATCGCTTTTTTAATGGCGCATTCGGACAGTTGGAAGCGATTCTTAACTGAGACCACCGGATGCGCCATTTAAGTTATAAAAGTTCTTTAAAATTTTTGCGTTTTCTTATGAGGATTTTGTAGTACAAAATCCTTTTCGAGCCGACATGTTCGGAAGCGAGGCCGCCGCAGGCGGCCGACCTGCCCGCCGAAGCTGAAAGCGAAGGAGGGGTTAACCTTTGCGAAATTCGGTTCTAACTTTTTCG
>PFOE01000052.1 GCA_002792355.1 Candidatus Roizmanbacteria bacterium CG_4_10_14_0_2_um_filter_36_35
AAGGAAGAAATATCGTTGTTGACCTTAAAGAAAAAGAAATTCCTGGTTTTTTGCGCGAATTGATGGACCGAGGCGTATCTTACGACCAAATTAGCATTGATAAACCAACACTTGAGGATTATTTCTTACAAGTTGCTCCCAAGAAATCTAAAAATGAAGATTAGCCGAATTTATGCCATGGTTTTGAGATTTTTTTATCTGTTTCGCCACAGTTATGATCGGATTGGCGATGCTTTTTACTGGCCGACGATTGACCTGATGATTTGGGGGTTAACGAGTACTTTTTTTAAGACCTTTGCCCCCAATGCACCACAAATTATTCTCATTGTTCTATCCGGTCATATGTTTTGGCTGATTGTCTGGAGAGCTCAATATGAGATCACAGTCAATCTATTGGAAGAGCTATGGAACAGAAATATGATCAATATCTTTGTTTCGCCTATCAAGTTTTCCGAATGGATAATATCTTTTATTATTGTTGGTCTTACTAAAGCCGCCATGAGTTTTCCTTTTGCGATGTTGGTTGTTTACCTAGCTTACAAAATCAATATTATTTTTTTCAGCTGGTATTTTATTCCGATTATTCTTTTGATGTTTATGACTGGTTGGTGGGTTGGGTTTTTTGTCAGTGGTTTGATTTTGAGATTTGGAACCAAAGTGCAGACATTGGCTTGGACTTTTGCTTGGTTGATTGGACCTTTTGCTGCCATTTATTACCCGGTTTCGACTCTCCCTGTCTGGGCGCAAAAAATCGCTCTGTTTATTCCGGCCAGCTATGTTTTTGAAGGGGCTCGAGAGATAATCTACAAAGGCTACACCGATCCCACTAAATTTTATCTTAGTTTTATTATCAACTTGGTTTATTTGATTTTATCGATTGCCTTTCTTCATCTAAGCTTCAAGAAGGTTTTAGAAAAAGGTTTGGTAAAAGTGTATTGACAAAAGAATCATTTTTCGCTATTCTATCGACCAATGGCTTTAACGGAAAATTTAAATCTTCAACCACAATCGGAAAGAGGAAAATTTAGATTTGCTACAAACACTATTATCAATAGACTTTCTCAATGGGAAAAAGAATTCGTACATTTTCCAACTCAAGAACGAGAATCAAGTTTTTATGACTTTAGAAGATCTTTGTATGATATTTATCAACAAAGACCAAAGCAAGAAAAATTACTTTTTGAAAGCATGCTGGATCTTTTTGCTCTTAAAAATCAAATAGGCCAACTAAATGAGATTTGATTTTCTCAACTTCAAAAAAAACCTGAAGGGCAACGAATTGAGTTTTTAGCATCATTAGGAAACGGAAAGACCGTAATCGCAGAAGCTTTTAAAGAAGATCTTTATAAAATTAAACCGGATTCGAAAGGCGGAGAAATAATAGAACCGGTTCTGGAGAATCCTTTTTGGAGTAAATCCTTTAACGATTCTTCATATATGTTTCGGTCCCAATTATTTTATCTTTTATCCAATATCGGATCGGAAATTAAAGCTCGGCTTGAAAAAGGAGTTTCTGTCTCTGATACATCTTTTTTAACTGATGCTTTTTTATGGGTCGAATGGCACCATCAGAATGGCCGATTAGACGATCAAGAATATGAAATTTATCATAAGCTTATTGCATTGTTTAAACCGATTATACCGACACCCGATTTATTAGTGATTCTTCAACCCGACTCTATTGATCATTTGAAAGAAGGAATTAAAAAACGGGGTCGATCGGAAGAGCAAGTTTTTACTGAAGATGATAACCAAGAATTAGCCCATCAAGTGGAAATTACAAAATCATTAATTGAATCGATTCCACGAGATTGGGGTATTAAAGTTTTGCCTTTGACTGTTAATCCTTTGGAAATTTTTGACAGAGAAACAAACAAAGTTAACTATAGCTATATTTATGATATAAGAGAAGCTTTAGGTTTACTGGGACATTTACTTCACCCATCGCCTCAAGAAACAGCTACAGAGATGATGCGTATTTTAAGTAAGCCAGGTCTTTCAAAAGCAATCATTCTTCACTCGAAAAGTATGTTTAGCGGCAAAACTACCGCCGAATGTTTATTAGCTGATATGGTTGGTTACGATAAAGTACTGGCTTTTCAGCCAAAAGCAGCTTTACGAAACAGCGAAACCGGATTTGAAGATCAAGAAAAGCATTTAATTAGCAGGTCGGGGTTAAAAATAAAAGCGGTTACTATCGAAGATAATAGTTTGAAATCAATAATTAGTTTTATTAGAGATAATAATAATGATTCAAAAAAACAACCGTATATTTTTATTGACGACGTAATGTTATTTTTGGCACAGAAAGATAATCCACAAGAGGCAATTGATGCTTTAGAAGAATTGCGAAAAATGGGTTTTCACGTGATTGCCGACGGGATTGATTATACTTTTCAGGAAGAACCGTTTACTTTTATGCACAATCTTTTAGGAAAAGTAAAAAAAGAGCAAAAAGAAGCCGAAGGAGAAAAAAGAAACCCGAATTGGTATCAGATTGAAACACACACAAGATGTCGATGGTGTAATAAACATGCTCGTGGAACCAGATTGTATAGGATTAATGAACATGGTCAACAACAAATAATGCCGTATGGTTATGATTTTAGGCAACCAGGGAGTTTACTTTATGAACCAGCTTGTTGCGAAGAACACAATACTTGTACCGATCAGCCAGTAGGTTTTAAAAAGTCTCCTCTTCCGACGGAAACAAAAAAGTTTTATTAAAAAGAAATAGCCGAGATAGAAATCTCGGAAAGGTTTTGTTGAAGAATTTCTCCGATTACTCTTGTTGCTTCTACAATATTTTCTGGACCTTGATTTGTATAATTCAGTCGCATGGCAATTTCATTTCCATTGCTGCGGGCAAAAAAAGGAGCTCCAGGAACGAAGCCGATTCCAGACCTTTTTGCTTCCTCTAAAATTTTTTTCATATTAAGCATGGTCGCTAGATCTATGAACTCTTTTTTTAAATTAACCCAGAGAAACATTCCTCCTTCAGGTAAGGTATATTTAAAAATATCTGGAAAATTTTCATCGATAGCTTGAGCCATAATGTTTCTTCTTTCACGGTATAATTTGATTATTTTCGGAATGTGTTGATCAATATAACCACCTTTTAAGTATTCGGTGACCATGGCTTGATTGTAATTACTGGTAAATAGAGTGAGTCCTTGTTTAATCATATTAGCGTCAGTAATAATTTCTTTAGAAGCGACCATTCCGCCAATTCTAAAATCCGGGGCAAGAGTTTTTGAAAAAGTAAAAAGATGAATGACATTATCCGGCGCCAAAGATTTGATAGAAGAAAGGTGTTCTCCCTCATATCTTAATTCGCTGTAAGGATCGTCTTCTACGGCAAATTTTGCGTGTTTTTTTAGAGTATCTGCAACTATCCTCCTTCTTTCTAGAGGAATAGTCCGACCGGATGGATTTTGAAAAGTTGGAACGGTATATAAAAATTTTATGTCAGGATTTTCTGTAAACACTAGATCTAAATTTTCAGGAATAATTCCGAATTCATCAGTTTTTAGTTCAATATAATTAGGTTTAAAAGGACTAAAAGCCTGGATGGCTCCTAGATAAGTTGGAGATTCAACCGCTACTTTATCACCTTTATCAAGAAACATCATTCCTAAAATAGTTAGAGCTTCTTGAGAACCAGCGGTAATGGCAATATTTTCAGGAGAGACTTCTATATTTCTATTAGGACGTTTTAAAAAGTTAGGAAGTTCTTCGAGAAGTGGAACAGTACCATCAGGAGCACGATATCCTTCGGTCGCCCCATATTGGCGAATTGATGGTCCGTATTTGTCTTTTACAATTTTATCTAAATCGTCAATAATTTTTAAAGGAAAGCTTTCTGGAGCAGGATAACCTCCGCCGAGAGAAATAAAATCTTTTTTGCCGGCCTGACTTAACAAATCCCTAATTGCGCTTGTCCCCATTCCCTCAAGCCGCCTAGATAAAAGTCCTTCAAGTGAAGGTTTTGTCATCAAGATTATTTTACAATAATGTTTTTCAAAATCAACTTATACAATCAACAAGCTCTTTTTAAAAATTTAGAGGGTTAATTGGTATAATTAAAAAAGATGAAAAATATTTTTGTCTGGGGATTGCTTTACTATCTCCGTTTTTTCGCGCGGTTGACTTTATTTTTACACAAGCCGAAAGTAATCGGAATTACCGGGTCGGTGGGAAAATCGTCGACCAGAAACGCCCTGCACGCCATGATGAAAGATTATTTTAAAGTCAAAGTGATTAAAGAAGGAAATTCGGAGACGGGGATACCTTTGGGTGTTTTAGGACTGAATCCTGGTAACTATCGCCTACCCGATTGGTTGAAAGCAATGTTTCTTGCACCTTTTAAATTAAATAGTTTAAAAGATATTCAGTATTTGATTATCGAAATGGGAATTGACAGCCCCCATCCGCCTAAAAACATGGACTATCTGTTGACTATAGTTAAGCCTGATATTGCAGTTGTTTTAAATGTCTACCCGGTTCACACGATGCAGTTTGATGAAATAGTCGATGAAAATTTGATAGGTGAAAAAAGGATAAAAACAATTTTAGAAAAAATCGTTGAAGAAAAAATGAAAATCATTACTAAAGCAGAGCCGAAAGTTTCGATTTATAATGTTGATGATAAAAATATTAGGCGTTATACTTCGAGCGAACAAAATGAGTCGAGAAGTTCTCGACAAGCTCGAACTCTAAATTTTGGGGAAAGTGAGGAGGCGGATATAAAATTTTTGAACTATCAGGTTAATCTTAAGAGAACTTCTTTTAGGTATTTATTAAAAAAAGAAAATAAAGAGATTGAAATCAATATCCAGAACTTTGTTTTGCCTAAAAGGTATTTAGAGGTTTTTGCGGCAACAATCGCAGTTGGGAAAAGTATAGGTTTAACTAATAAAAAAATAGTTGACGGTTTATCTAAGAATTTTACTATTCCTACAGGACGTGGAAGTATTTTTGAAGGAATAAATTCATCTATCATCGTTGATTCTTCTTATAACGCTTCGAAAGCTTCGGTCTTGACTTTTTTGGAAATGACAAAAGAACTATCTGAAAAAGAAAACCGACCCTTTATTTTATTATTGGGTGATATGAGGGAACTAGGACAGGAAACGAAGATGGAACACGAGGCGGTGGCGAAAAAAATAGCCGATCTCAAAGTCGATCAAGTTTATTGCGTCGGTCCGAATACAAAGAAATATGTTATTCCTAAGATTAAAAAAGATCCCTCGACTCGGACTTCGTCCTCGCTCGGGATGACAGGGGGGGCAAGATGGTTTAGGACGGCGGTTGAAGCTGGTGATTATTTGCGCAAGACTCTACCCTACCGGGCGATAGTCTTAGTCAAGGGTTCGCAAAACGAAATCTTTTTGGAAGAAGCAGTGAAAAAAATCTTAAAAAACAAATCAGACAGTAAAAAGCTTTGCCGTCAGAATGATTTTTGGGTCAAAAAGAAAAGAGCTTTCTTTCAAGGCGTGTAGCTACGAGCGAGTTTATCTTTTTCTTTCTTCTTATCTAGTGCTAGATTAATTAGTTTGTTCAAAAGTTCAGAATAAGGTATGCCTGATGCTCCAAAAAGCTTGGGGAACATGCTGATTTTGGTAAATCCGGGAATAGTATTGATTTCATTGACATAAAGTTTATTGTTGGCGGTCAAGAAAAAATCGACTCTGGCAAAGCCGTAGCATTCCAGAGTGAGAAACGTTTTCACGGCGGTTTGTTGGACTTCTTTAACGACTTTTTCTGGTAGATCAGCCGGAATTTTTAGACCGGCGCCGTTTTCATCGATATATTTAGCCTCATAAGAATAAAACTCGTGGTTGGAAATGACTTCGCCAGGAACAGAGGCCACGGGTTCATTATTGCCCAGCACAGAGCACTCTATCTCTCTCCCCTTTATATATTCTTCAACCATGATTTTTGTGTCATATTTGAAGGCGTCAATAATAGCTTTTTCTAATTCCTTTAGATTATGCGCCTTGGAAATGCCGACAGAAGAGCCCAAATTAGCTGGTTTGACAAAAACAGGCAAAGAAAATTTTTGAACAATTTTATCAAGACTGCTTTTGCTATATTGACTTTTCATTATGGTCATAAAGCAAGCGACGTTGATACCGGCGAGGCTAAGGAGTCTTTTCTGGACATCTTTATCCATTCCCAAGGCTGATCCGATTACGCCCGATCCAACATAGGCGCAGTTGAGTATTTCCAGCATTCCTTGAAGCGATCCATCTTCGCCATAAGTGCCATGAATAATCGGGAAAAAGACATCAATCTTGGCTAGTTCTTTGCCCGATTGCAAAGAGATAATCTCTGAACTGTCAGTTTTGTTGACAGGAACAATACTGGTAGCAGAAGATCGGTTTAAAGCAATTAACTTAGGATTTTGAGCATTGAGAAGATAGTTGGCTGGATTACCCAAAAGCCAGTGACCTTGTTTATCAATTCCAATAAGAAAAACATTGTATTTATCTTTGTCCAAAGCCTCATAGATTGATTTAGCCGATTGAAGGGAAACTTCGTGTTCTCCGCTTCTTCCGCCGAAGACAAGTCCGATGTTTATTTTTTTCTTCATAATGACAAGAGCAATTTTTTAAATTCGTCGATTGATCTGAGATTAACCTGCTTGCCGTTGAGGAAAAAAGTGGGTGTGGCGTTGACACCGATCGATTCGGCTTCGGTTAAGTTGGCTTGGACTTTATCTTTAACGATTTTCGAATCCATGTCTTTCTGGAATTTTTCCGTATCCAGTTTAAGCGATTCTGCTTGATTGATAAAATAGTTTTTTGGATCTGAAAGACTGCTCCATTCGGCCTGTTTGTTATACAAAGCATCGGCCATCTCCCAAAATTTATTCTGGAGGCCGGCAGCCTCGGCGGCATAAGCGGCGTTAAGAGAATTTTTGTGAATTTGATATAAAGGATAATATCGGAAGATTAATGTTATTTTTTGAGTGATGGCAAAGTCAGGACTCGAAGAAGCTTCAAAACTCTTTAAGACCTCGTGAAAGCTTTTGCAGGCCGGGCATTGAAAATCACTGTATTCGACGAGGACATTCTTATTATCTTTGGACCATTTAGTATGGTCGCTGGCTCTTACTTTAGTGATTTCAGAAAAATCAGTTTGAACGTGGGCGCTAGTCAGTTTATAGGCAAAAAATAAAAGGATAAAGGTGGCAATAATGGCACCAGACCAAATAAGGATGTTTTTTGGGTTCATTGAGATATTTTATCAAATGTTCATAGAATAATGCCAGAAGTTTCTCTTGACAGTGAACAAATGTTTACCTACAATTAGACTTATGGAATTTAAAGAGGTAAAAGCAAAAACCATTCTTACCGCCTGCAAAATACCTGATATCGACTACGTTATCAACCCTTATATCGGTTGCCGGTTTGCCTGCAAATACTGTTATGCGTCGTTCATGGGTCGGTTTATCGACAAGACGATTTATGACTGGGGCGGATATGTCTATGCCAAAATCAACGCTCCGGAGTTATTAAAAAAAGAAATCAAGAAATTAAAAAATAATGGTAAAGGTAAAGAAATATTTTTCAGTTCGGTGACCGACTCCTTATCAAGGAGTCGAAGCAAAGTATAAACTGACTAGGCAATGCTTGGAAATCTTAGCTGATTATGGATTCCGAGGGGTAGTTTCGATTCTTACCAAGTCAGACATGGTGACGAGAGACATTGATGTTTTTAAAAAGATAAAAAATGTTATTGTTGGGTTAACCATTACCTCGACCGACGACAAAATTTCCCGCTATTTTGAAAAATACGCGCCGCCGGTTTCTAGCCGGCTTAAAGCGCTAAAAACCTTGAATAAAAATAAAATCAAGACCTATGCTTTTATCGGTCCGCTTCTCCCCCACTTTGTAGCGCAGACGGGAGAGTTGGAAAAACTCTTTAAAAGTTTGTCAGAAACCGGGACAAAGGATCTTTTTATCGAACACTTAAATTTGGTCAAGTATATTCGCAGTCGATTGTTTGAAGAAATGAAAGATATTAATAAAGAAATTCTCCAAAAATTTTATTCATCGCAGTCAAAAAATTATCGGGTCGAATTAGAAGAAAAAATAAAAGCCTTGATAAAAAAATACAAAATGAATTTGCTCTTGGATATGGTCATTTTCCACAAAGAGTTTCAAAAAAGGCATCTAAGGTAATTATTCTTTATAAATATATTTTTTCCAAAGATTTTTGAAAAAAGGAAGAGTCAAGGTTGAAAGCAAAAAACCAAGACTGGGGACAATCGCATTGAGCCAAGGCTTCTCTACTCCGATGGCATTAATATATAGACCAATAGCTAGATAGGTAAAAATAAAAAGAAGAACCTTTCGAGTGATGCTCGTTTCCCAAGCTTTATCGGTCTCAACCTTTTTGTTTCTTTCCTTGATTTTCAATATTTCCTTTTCCAATTCCTCAAATTCCATAGTGATATTATACAAGATTCCTCGCTTCGCTCGGAATGACAGGGAGGGGGTGATTATATCGCTTTATAGAAACTTCCTCTTGTTTGACCGATTTTAATAACTATTCCCTTATCACAGAGTTTTTTAAGATCGTATCTTAAAGTTCGTTCAGGAATTTTTAAAAATCTTCTTTTAATAAAATCAAAAGAAACTGTTTCGTGGTCTTTAATAATATTGAGAATTTCTTCTTGGCGGGGCGGGAGATGGATTGTGTTTTTGTTATTGATTTCTTTTTCCACCTCTTTTTTTAATTTTTCCGTTTGCTTATAGAAAGCATTTAACATAAAAATAAGATAATCGTTGGTATTTTTCAGACCAATATCAAGATAATAATAATAATCGTTTTTATTCTCATTTAAATATTCCTCGAAAGAGACGGTGGGTCTGAATTGATAATTATTGATTTGACAAACTAGCGGAATCATCAATCGGCCTACCCGTCCGTTGCCATCCAAGAATGGATGAATTTTTTCAAAAATTAAATGGGCAATAAAAGCTTTAATTAGAGGAAATTTTTCATCTTTGGAATTTGTATAGTCGATTAATCGATTAGTCAACTGAGGGATTTGATTTGGCGGAGGGCAAACATAAATGGCAATGCCGGCTTGATTGAAAATAGCGCTCATTTCACGTCTGAACGCGCCAGCTTGATAATGAATATTATTCACTATCTTTTTATGGACCGTTTTAATTAATGATTGATTAACTGATTTGCTTTTAAGTTTGGAAATAAAATTAATTGCGTTAAGAATATTATCAATTTCTAGTTGTTTGATTTTATCATGAGAGTTTTTATAAGTTTCTAAGTTTAGTGGATTGCCTTCTATTTTTGCCGAATAAAGAGAGCTTTTTAAGAGACTTACTCGCTGGATTTTTTGCTTGATTTCTGAAGAAATATTTAGTGTTTTTAAATACTGTCTAATGGCTTCAATCTTTCCCAGGAGTTCAATCATTTCTGGTGATACCGAATATCGAGGAGGAATTTTCATATTTTCTAATATTACCAAATCTTGCCGAATATTGCCAGATATTGCCGAATAATTATTTAAAATAAAGTAATCAACGATCTGATATAATTTCCATTATTGCCGCAGTGGCGGAACTGGCAGACGCGCAAGGTTTAGGACCTTGTGTCCTCACGGACGTAGGGGTTCAACTCCTCTCTGCGGCACAATATCAAGAAGTCAGCTTCTTTATTCAGTCGGAGAATTTAGCGTTGTTTCCCGAAAAGAAAACAAAACGACTAGCATCCAGAGGAAAAAAACAATCGCATATAAATTGGGAAGCGGTAATTTAAGATATCCGGCAATCTCGCTTATTACTATCGGCCATGTGACAGCGTGCATACCAATTTTGTATAAAGATCCATAACTATATTGTTTCTTAAATATCAGATTGACAATCCAGATAAAAAAAGTCAAAAACAAAAGTCCGAACATAATTCCGTTCGTCCAAAATAACGAACCAAAGACGAGGAAAAAAAATAAAAATATTAAGGCAACTGAATCGATATAGAAAAGAGCTCTAAAGGTATAAGGCCGAACGATATTTAACAAATTATCAAAGATACCTTTGTTTATGGTAAAGTTCTGTTTTAAATCGCGAAAATAAAATACTGATGTCTGTTCTATTTGATTATTTTCTGACTTTGATGGATAGACGACGGCATTTTTTGTCGCCAATATGTAGGTATTATAGTTTGGATAATTTTCAATCGAACCTTTGGTATCAATGATCAAAAAATGACGGCGGAGATCGGCTGTGACTCGATTGTCGAGATCGAAAAAGAATGGTTCTTGAGCATTGGTGGAAAGTTGGCCGTTTCTGATTTTTATTTCTAGATCTTTTGGATAAAAATTTTGAGCTTCGATCATAAACTTATCAATTCTTGGTTGTATTTGAGGTCTATTCTTGAGATAAGAACCGGCAAACGTCAAGCTTTTTATAAAAATAAGAATAAAAAGCAAAAACCAAAGATACTTGTAAGAAAACCAAAAACTTGTCTTAGCGACGTCCTGATAATATTTCGGATCAAAAAGAGATTTTTTAAGGGAAAAGAAAAAAGTTTTAAAAGAATTCATATATTAATTTTACCAAATAATTATTTTTTAAGGACAAAAAAACCAGTGCTGACTTTAGCTAATTCTTCTTGGGCTGTCTTGGGATCCCAGTTCTTTAATCGTATTGGTTTTCTGACACTGGAAAACGGCAAAGAGTCTACTATTTTGGTAAACGCCGGTATTAACCAGGGAACATTTTTTTCCAAATAAACAAAGTTTTTTGCTTCTTCTGGTTTAGGCCATGGGACATCGATTTCGGAAAATTGATCAATTTTTAAACCGGCTCTGCCGAAAAAATTTTCTACTTCGGAAACATTTTTTGATGAAGCGGAAAACTAACTAAGATTTTTCCTTCAGGTTTTAATACCCGTGCCAAATCATTTATCACTTCAGCGTCATTTTCTAAATGCTCAAGTATTTCAAAAGCGCAAACGACGTCAAAAGAGTTTTCTGGAAAAGGAATTCCTTTTAAATCAGATTCCACCGCTTGTGCGCCGGCTTTCTTTAATTTTTGAAGCGAATGTCTACTGATGTCAAGAAAAAATCTTCCTTCAATCGGAATTTTTGGGCGAAGACCCGAACCCACTTCCAGCATTTTTGCCCCTTTCAATATATAGGGCTCGAGTATTTTCCATTGAGGCCATTTTTTAGGGTTATCAATTGAATACCAGCGCCAAAAATTTTGATATCGACCTCTATTTTCTACTACATTTTCTGGCATATTTTTTTGCGGAGAGGGGGGGATTCGAACCCCCGATGACATTTCTGCCATATACGCTCTCCAAGCGTACGCATTCGGCCGCTCTGCCACCTCTCCTCTACTTCGTTTGATTACAAATTATATCACTTCCACAAACTTTAATTAATTAAAGTATTGAGCCTGGACATGGACACCCGAAGGGTGTCTGAAGTTACGCTAAAGCTGGGCGAAGAGATTCGAGGATTTTTATTCTTTCTTCGTGATTAATAGTTATTCGGTCAAAAACACTAATTGCTACTTTAAGATCAGATTTAATCTTTCTTAAGTCTTTTTTAATAGGGTTAAAGGCAATTTCAAATGCACTTTTAAATTTTCCGTCAAACTTACGATCAAAAAGTGATTCAATAGCTTTCAGGTCTGTTTTGGTTAACATAAGTATTTTATTTAAGCAAATTATTTTTAATAGTTCAACTGTAAATTATTAGAAGGTTTTTGTCTATAGACTATATTTAACAAAGACCTAGGTTTAGATTATTATAGCAATAAATTATTGACGAATACCCACATAACCTGATAAAGTTATATAATAAAATTAATATTAATTAATAGTTATATTTCACAACTATGAAAGGTTATACAGCTAATATAGAAGAAAGTGTTTTAGCAAATAATAGTTTTCGTCAGGTGCTTTATACTGGAAAACATAGTCAGTTGGTACTTATGAATTTAAAGCCTAAAGAAGAAATAGGAATGGAAGTCCACTCTGACAATGACCAGTTTTTCCGCTTTGAAAAAGGAGAAGGAAAATGCATCATCGACGGCAATGAGTATCCGTTAAAAGACGGTGTAGTCATCGTCGTCCCGGCCGGCGCCAATCATAATGTAATTAATATTTCAGAAACGGAAGATCTCAAACTTTATACGATTTATTCACCGGCTCATCATAAAGACGGTATAATTCGTGTCACTAAACAGGAAGCTGTAACTAACGAGGAAGAATTTGATGGCAAAACCACCGAATAGTCTATAAAATTCCCGCTTTTTTTAGACGAAGGAAATTAACTTCATTTCTTTTTTTCTGTTCTTTAATCATCTTATTTGTAGAGAAAAAAAGGCCAAGATTTTTTTGCTGATTTTCAATGACGACTCGATCAAGGTAAGGAACGATTTTTTCCGCAAATAGTTCTAACATTTCATCAGTGATTTGCTCAATCGGTAATGAATCGTTTTTACGACTGCCGATAGGGAGATGAATTCCGGAAAACCATCTCAGATAATTAGATATTTCCGCAACTATTTTCGGCCAAGTCTTTACTAATTCTTTAGTTGGCACTTTGGCGAGTAAATGATAAAGATCAAGCATACCGTGAGCATTAATTCCTTTTTTTAGGTAATCGATGATTTGATTTTTGGCATCCTCTATCCCCTTTTGGCCGTAAAGATGATTTTCAATCCAAAGAACTTTTGGTTTATGAAAGACAATAAAGTTTTTAACCTTCTTATTTTCTAGATACGGAGTATGAGATAAAAATTCTTTATCTTTGAAATTCAGAATCAGGTTTTCAACTCCGAAAATAAAATAATTGACGATCGTCATAATGATTCCGTATTTTGGAGACAAACGGTTTTCTCCGCCGGTTTTACTATGAAAAGAAATCGTCGGGATATGATGTTGATTTAAGATTGAGATAAAATTTTTAAGTTTTTTTAATGGTTTAAAGGCGATCATTTCCACTCCGTCAAAAGTTCCGTCTTTAAAATAGTTTCCATAAAGTTCGATAAATTGTTCTGGACTCCCAAGCCAACCAACACTGTCTGTGGAAATTAATTTTAGGTATTTTTTCTTCATAACCATCAATTATACCTTTTATTTTAAGGATAGGATATTATCCTGTCCCTACAGTTGATAAATCATCGCTCGTCGTTTAATATAAAGTCATGGATATTAACGAGGCGGTGCTCCGCTTTCTTGAGTATTGTGAACTTGATAAAAATCTTTCTTTGAAAACCGTCAGAATGTATGGTTATTATTTGAATTTTTTCAAACAATGGTTGTTACAAAGCCAAAAAGACAAAAATTTTCCGGTGGAAAAAATAGACGAAAATACAGTAAGAAACTTCCGATTGTTTATTTCGCACGAGTACAAAAATCCCTATAAGGGCCCGCTTAAAAGACAAACACAAAATTACTTTTTAGTAACACTTCGATCGTTCTTCCGCTATCTTATAAGGCAAAAGCTTTCGGTTCTCTCTCCCGAAATGATAGAGCTTGGTAAAAACCGCGACCGCAATATTAAGTTTTTAGAGCCCATAGAATTAGAAAAACTCTTTAGGTCGGTTGATTTAAAAGATAAATCCGGGCTTAGGGATAGAGCGATTTTGGAAGTATTATTTTCTACAGGTCTCCGCGTCTCAGAGTTAGTTGCTTTAAATCGAGAACAAATCAATAGGGAGGCAGGAGAGTTTGGAGTGATTGGAAAAGGAGGCAAAGGCAGGGTAGTTTTCCTGTCAAAACACGCTAAAGAATGGTTAAAAAAATATCTCGGGACGAGAACTGATCCATATCAACCACTTTTTATCCGCTATGCCGGACCGAAGATCAAAACAGGTTTAAGTAATGAAGGTTTGAGGCTTTCTGCCAGATCGGTTGAACGGATGATCGAAAAATACAGGAAAAAATCAGGTTTGTTATTTAGAATCGGACCGCATATTTTACGCCATTCGTTCGCTACCGATCTTTTGGAGCACGGCGCCGATTTAAGATCGGTACAGGAAATGCTAGGGCATAAAAATATCGCGACAACGCAGATTTATACCCATGTAACGAATATTAGATTAAAAGAAGTACATGAAAAGTATCATTCTGGAAATAAGTAAAATAATCTCAAATGTCAAAACTCAAATCTCAAATCCAAATCTTAAATCTCAAAACTTATGAGATTTTATTAGGAATATTTATCATCATTTTTGTCGTGTTTTTTTCCTATCTTAGTATAAAGCGATATCGAACTCTTAACTCCTATTACTATGATCTCGGTATCATGAATCAAGTGGTTTATAACACGTCAAAGGGCAGATTTTTGGAGATGACCAACCAAGATCTTAAAAAAAACGTCAGTCGTCTCGCAATCCACTTTGATCCGATCTTAGCGGTTTTTGCTCCGTTTTACAAAGTTTATGAAGGACCGGAAATTTTGCTGATTGGCCAAGCGTTAGTTCTAGGATTAGGCGCCTGGGCGATATTTCTAATCGGTAATAAGATATTAAGAGATCCTTCGGTCGTTTCGCGACCTCAGGATGACGGCGGGGCGAAATTAATCTCTCTTATTTTTGTCTTGACTTATCTTTTATATTTTGCTGTTCAAAGAGCAGTTCTTTTTGACTTTCACGCTGTCTCTCTAGCGACGACTTTCTTTTTATTCGCCGCTTATTTTCAGGAAGTAAAAAAATGGTTATGGTTTTTCATTTTTATTTTTTTGGCGTTATTAACAAAAGAACACGTTGGTTTGGTAGTTTTTCTTTTTGGTCTTTATTTATTCTTTATTAAAAAAGAAAAAAAAATAGGGCTGGCAACAAGTATATTAGGTTTAGCATTTTTTGTCGCAACGGTTTACTTTATTATCCCCTACTTTCGTGGGGCCGAACATTTTGCTCTAAAATACTTTGAAGATACTCATTTAAGATATAAAAATATCATTATTGACGGTTATTCTTATGTAAAACTTTTATTAGTGCCGGTTTTTTACAGTTTATTTTCACCGTTGACTTTAGTAATCAGTCTGCCAGAATGGGCAATCAATATTTTAAGTATTAACAGCAATCAGAGATCAATTTTGTTTCACTACAATTCTATCATTGTCAGCTTTATTTTTTACTCTTTGATTTTGGGATATAAAAGTTTTGACCGATTGGTGAAAAATAATTTGATAAAAAGAATTGTTTTTGTTTTATTTATTATCTTGAGTTTGAGATCAATTTATAAGTTTAATCCTGTTCCCTACTTTGTTAAATATCCGGTCAACTATCAGAATCTTAATCCGATTACTGATAATTCCATAAAGACTTGGCAAGAAAAATTAAAAGACGACAACATTATAGTATCTACTACCCCCCGTCTTGCACCCTTTTTTACGAATAGAAGATATTATTATAATTTTTTATATGATTCTGCTTTTGCCGAAGCTGGAGATACTGAAGAGGAAGTGGAAAAAAGCAATATCAGCAATTATAAAATGGCTGACTATGTTATTATAGACAAACAAGAAGTTAAAGATAGTTTACCTAATAAATTTTATCAAAAATTAAATCAAGATAAAGATTATAAAATGATTTTTTCAGATGATAAGAAGATAGAAGTTTATAAAAAAATATGATCTCAGTAATTATTCCATTCTATAATGAATCGGAAAATCTAGCTACTTTAATTAAACATTTAATTAAAGTAAACAATGAACTCAATCGAGAATATGAAATTATATTAGTTAATGACGGTTCGACAGATAATTCAAAAGTCAAAATTCAAAAGTCAAAATTACAAGTTAAAAGTCAAAATTTTAAAATAATAGATCATAAGAAAAGATTAGGGAAAGGATTAGCATTAAAAACTGGTATAGAAAACTCTATAGGTGAGAATATCGTTTTTATGGATGCGGACTTACAGGATGACCCAAGAGATTTACCTAAATTTATTGAAAAAATTGATCAAAGTTATGATTTTATTAATGGCATAAGAATAAAAAGACAAGATAATTTATTAGTCAAACTTTATTCAAATTTAGCCAGTTATTTTTTAAAAACATTTCTTCATTCCCCATACACTGATATTAACTGTGGATTTAAAGCATTTAAAAGAGAGGTTTTATCGGACTTTGTTTTTTATGGTAATAGTTTCCGTTTTTTTCCACTGGCTGTTTATTATAATGGATATAGAGTGACAGAAATTGAAGTGAGAAACAATCCGAGGCATTTTGGTAAAACTAAGTTCGGTAAAGGCAAAATCTTTACCGGCATTCTTGATACCTTAACCGCCTATTTTCTCTATAAATTTTCCGAAAGACCGCTGCATTTTTTTGGCTCAATAGGCGGAGTTATTTTTTTGATCGGTTTTTTGGTTTCTTTATATTTAACTATTGAAAGACTATTTTTCGGAATTTTATTGGTGACTCGACCGCTCCTTTGGTTGGGAATATTTCTTATCATCATTGGAATACAGATAGTGATGACGGGAATTATAGGAGAACTGATAGTATTTCTTGACAAAAAGTCAAATCACAAATAACAAATCCACAAATGAATAACAAATGATAAATGT
>PFOE01000075.1 GCA_002792355.1 Candidatus Roizmanbacteria bacterium CG_4_10_14_0_2_um_filter_36_35
CCTCCGACTCCGGGCAGGGCTTCGATAATAGCGGTGTTGGGATTGATTAGCATAATTTTTCGATTAACTGTTTTTCTGTTAATTCTTTCTGCTCCCCTGTTTTCATATCTTTAAGTTTAAAAACACCTTTCTCTGTTTCCTCTGGTCCGATGATAATAACATAAGGAATTCCTTTTTTGTTGGCGTATTTTAGTTGTTTATCAAGGCGATCATTTGGATCAGGATATAGATCGGTGTTGATTTTATTTTTTCTTAATAATTGGGTCATTTTTAAAGATTCTCTAACAAGAGTTTTGTCAAAAATTGTCACCAAAATTTTAGTTTTGGTTTTTAATTCAGGAAAAAGACCTAATTGATCCATTGCGAGGACAGTTCGATCAAAACCAATGGCAAAACCGACTGCTGGTACATTTTGATTAGAGAAACGCGAGACTAAACTATCAAAGCGTTCACAACCTGCTAAAGAGCCCTGTTTAAATCCCTCAACTATAATTTCCCAAATAGTACCATTAGAATAAGAGAATGATCGAGCAAGGGCTGGTTTAAACTGATAATTTTCTCTCATTCCATATTGATCAAGATAAGAAAAGATAGTTTTTAAATTGTTATTTGGTTTGACCAAAACCACTTTTTCTAAAAGTTTATTCGCCTCTTCTTTTTGATAACCTTTTTTAATTAATTCCGTTATCACTCCTTCTTTGCCGATCTTTTCCAATTTGTCAATGGAAACGATAGCCTTATAAGGAATACCTTTATATAAATCACGATCATTAATGATGGTAATCGGTTTTTTAAAACCTAGTGCTTTAAAAGTATCAATAGTTAAAGCAATTGTTTCCGCGTCAGCTAACCGATCATCGACTCCAAAAATATCAGCATCACACTGTAGAAATTCTCGATAACGACCGGCTTGCGGTTTTTCTGCCCGCCAGACAGTTTGAATCTGATACCTTTTAAAAGGCAAGGTGATTTTATCTTGATATTGGGCAATAAAACGGCAGGTAGGAACGGTTTGATCATAACGAAGAGCAACTTTTCTTCCGCCGGCATCCTCAAATTTATAAAACAACTTTTCGTCTTCGCCAATATTACCGATAAAGACTTCTAAATATTCAATAGCCGGTGTTTCGATCGGCTCAAAACCATAGCGTTCAAAAACTTCTCTAATAATATTAATTACATACTGTCTTTTCAGCGCTTCTTCTGGTAAAAAATCTCGAAAACCTTTTAATGTTTGTGGTTTGATTTTAGTGTCCATATTTTTTAATTATACAAAACTTATAATATTAAACTAAATTAAAAGACTCTTGAAAAATTATTTTAACTTTCCCAGATAAATAAGATTTGATTTCATTATTTTTTTTTATAGAAATATATAATGGGTTTCCGCTTGGTTGAATTACTTTTAGATAAGTAATAGGTCTATTTTTTGTTATTAATTGATATATACCAACAGCGGTCGTAGCGCTACCGCAAGCAGTTTCTTCAACAATTTCATATTTCAATCCTTTTTTAAAATAAACATAAGGTTTAATTCTCATGAGCTCACTTTCTTTTTTAATAAAAACAATTGCGACGGCTAATTCTTTTTCAAGACCGTTATTCTTAATTATTCTTAAGGCTTCCTTTTTTTGCCAATTATTGTTTTTTTGAAAATTTTTGAAAATCAGTATTTGAGTAATACCTTGAAGAGGAATTATTGGGTATTGCTCTTTTGTTTTATCTAATTGTCCGATTAATCTGAATTTAGGCATTTGCCCATTTATATAACCGTTTTCATCGATAAAAATTCTTAATAACTCATTTGTTCCGGAGATTTCAAATAAATCTTCTTTATTGTTTTTGAGTTTTAGAGCGCCTAGGCATAAAACAGCGTTACCAGAAAATTCTCCTCCAACAAGAGATAAACGTGATAAGGCTTTTTTATTTTTTGGTTTTTCAATAAACGCAACTTGCTCTATTTGTTTATGTAAAGACTTGTTTTTATTATAAGTATTAATAATTTTTTGAGCCACTAAAGCATAATCTCGTTTTGGAATAGGATCTTCAACGATTGCGTTAATATTACCGCCAGGATAACATATATAAAGTTTTTTAATTTTATTTATCATATATTTTAATTAATTTATAATCAAAAAAAATCCCGCCTTATAGCGGGTTTGTTGTTCATTAACACGATACAATCATTACCCGCCATTAAGGCAGGTGGTGATGAGATTTCAATGAAATATTGATTTTCATAGTAATATTATATCACATTTTTTATTGAGCAGATTCCAGGGTGACAGAGATATCTTTAACTTCTTTGTTTCTCCAAACTTTTAAGGTCACTGATTGACCGATTTTTTCGTCTAAGATCATTTTTGCTAAGCCCTGGTCATCGTCGCCTTTTACCTTCTTACCATCAAACTCGATAATAATATCCTCTTCCTGAATCTTAGCTTTTTGGGCGGGTGAACCATCAATTACTTCGACGACATAAGCTCCTTCCACTACATCATTCATAATAGCAGTTTGTTTGTCGATCATTTTATAGCGAACACCTATATAAGGCCTTTCAAAACTGCCTCCGTTTTTATTAAAATTTTCAATTAAGTTTTTGACAATATTAACAGGAAGTGCAAAACCGATATTTTGTCCAGACTCGGCAATGGCGGCATTGATTCCGATAACTTCACCTTTAGAGTTTAAAAGAGGGCCACCAGAATTGCCAGGATTGATTGCCGCATCAGTTTGAATAACGTTGTCTAATTTTTCAACAAAACCCTCAAATGGACTACCGGCGGTGATGCCCCGACCCAAACCCGATATAATTCCAGAAGTGACAGTATTGGTAAATTCACCTAGAGGAGTACCAATAGCAACAACCAATTGACCAAGTTTGAGACTGGTTGAGTCGCCAAGCTTTAGTGGTTTTAGAGAGGTTGAAGCGGTTGAGGCAATTTTTAAGATAGCCAGATCATTGAGTGGGTCACGATAAATTTTTTCAACATTGTACTTTTTTTTGTCATTAGTAAGGATTTGATAAGTAGCTCCGGTATCGGAAACAACATGTTTATTAGTGATAACAAGTCCGTCCTCAGAAATAATAAATCCGCTAGCGATATTTTTTTCTACCTTTTGAGTTTTTCCGGGAACGCGTTCAAAAGGAGAACTAGGGTTAAAAGGGTTAATTTGAAAGACGTCACCTGTTGAAGTAGTGGTGCTGATTCCAACGGTAACGACAGATGGTAATGTCTCTTCGACGACTTTAGTAATGACAGATTCCTCGTAGACAACAGTTTGCTTTTCGATGGGTTGATTAGAGGGATTAGGGATTTTGGGAAGATTAGTGAGAAGATTAAATTTTTGACCGACAACGACAATAATTATTAAAGTGACTAAAAGAAAAAGAAATTTTTTCATATATAAACTCTATTCTAATAGAATTTCTATGGCTTTTTCAAGTTGTTTGTCAGTTTCGTTAGTCAAAGTATTACCTTCAGGGATTTTATTTTCGATTTTAATATCAGGCTCGATCCCTTTACTGTTAATCCAATCGCCATTAGGTAATATCCATTTTGCAACGGTAACATGAAGACCGGCGCCTTCCCTCAAATCAAGAGCTTCTTGGACAGATCCTTTACCGAAGCTTTTCTCGCCAATTAATTTAGCCCGTTTGTGATCACGTAAGGAACCGCCTAATATCTCGCTGGCTGAAGCAGAACCTTTGTTGATTAAAATCGACAAAGGAATATTCAAAAGCCGACCATTTCTTTCAACGCGGTATTCGTGGGAAGGATTGACAGTTGACTCTTGTTTGACTACCAATTTTCCCTCGGGAAGGAATTCTGACGCTAAATAAACGGAGCTTTCTAAATAGCCTCCGGGGTTGTCTCTTAAGTCTAAGACCATTCCTTTAATTTCTTTTTTGGCCCATTTATTTTCGATTTCCGAAACCGCTTTGTCCCATTCTTCATTGGTATTTTCGCCAAACTGATTAAGTTTAAGTATGACTAGATTTTTTTCATAGGATAGTTCAATCGATAAGACAATAATCTGATCTCGAATGATTGTCAGTTGAAGTTCCTTTCCGGATCGCTCTAAGGTTAATTTGACTTTACTACCTTTAGGGCCGCGAATTTTTGACACGGCTTGAGGTAAAGTCCAACTAGCGGTTTTTTGTCCGTCGACTTCGTTGATAAAATCACCGGTTCTAACTCCGGCTTTTTCTGCTGGTGATTGTTTTAGAGGAGCAATGATAACGATTCGACCATCTTTTAGTCCGAGTTGGGCGCCGATACCCTCAAATTTACCGGATAGATCGTCTTTTGATTGTATATTTTCATCTGGAGTTAAAAAGAAGGTATAGGGATCATCCAATGCAGCCACCATACCTTTGATCGCGCCATAAAACATTTTTTTAGAATCAAGTTTTGTCTTGTCGACGTATTTTTTTTCCAGTTCGGCCCAAACATTCCAAAAGAGGCTAAAATCAAGGTTTTTAACATTTGTATTAGAATTGCTAGGGAAAGTGATTGAGGATAGACCTTTGTATTCTCCTAATTTATAGCCGCTTCCGAATATAATAACGATAAAAGCAAACGCAAAAATAAAATTAATCAGTTTTAGTTTAGAATTTTTCATTGGTAGAAATAAATCTTAGCAGATTGAACCATTACTGTGCAATAGGGATAGTTCAATTTTTTAATTTTTTTAAAATCATCGATATTTTTTAAATTCGCGAAATAAGAATCGGGTTTTTCCGGTAATTTTTCCAAAGTCACATATCCCTTTATTCCCAAGGCTTCGGTTTTTACTTGTAGATATGAATTAATTTTATCGGTAAAAATAATTTTTTGAGAAAGATCAGCAGAGCTATAAGAAGAAGACGATTCAAAATATAAAACCTCACCACCAAAATCAGCAGCAACATTTTTCACAGGAAACCCTTCCCCTTTATTAATTTTGATTTGAAGACTTTCTTTATTGACCTTTTCTACTTCTCCTTTGAAAGGCGATAAAATTTTGTTTTTTTCTTTACTGGTGGTGGCAATAATAAGGATTCCCTTATGATGGTCGATTTCTTTAATAATGCCAGTTTCTGGAGAAGAAAATTTTTTAGTAGAAAGCAACCCTTTTTTCTCACCCAAAAGATCGTCCTTTACGACTTTTTCTCCGACTAATTTTTTGAGATGACGGAAGATATTTTCAGGTTCTATTCCAAGTTCGGTCGCGATATTGATCTCTAATTCTTTTCCGATTTTTTTTTCAAGAAGAAATGTTTGAAAGTCGACCTTAGATCCTTCTTTGAGAAGACAAACAGTATCGGAAGGAAAACTATAAGTAATTATCATTATCTAAGTATAATAGAAAAAAATCTTATCGTAAACCCTGGTAGGAAACGTAAGCAATCAGACCGAGGTAACGGGCATATTTTATTTCTTTAGTGAAAGACCTTTGATGTTTAGCGCAAAGACCTGATCTTTCGCGACCGATAATTTTTTTTCTTGCTGACAAAAATTTATCCAGATTATCGGTGTCTTTAAAACTTGGTTCGGTTTTGTATTGGCAAAAAAAACATCTCATAAGTTTTTAAAAAGGAATGTCATCTGGGTTAACTGTTTCTTCTCCGGATTCTTTTGACGGCTCTTTTTTGGTTTCTTCTTTAACTACGGTGGTTTCTTCATTTGAAGCAACTGACTTTTCCCCGGTTGTTTCAGCAAATCGTTTACCATCGCTAAAAACGATAAAATCGTCAAGTACAATCTCGGTGATCGATCTTTGCTGACCGTCTTTACCTGTGAATGTTCGATAAGTCAATCTTCCCTCAAGATAAATTTTTCTGCCTTTTGTTAAGAGCTTACCGCAAAGTTCGGCTAACTTTTGCCAGGCAACAATCCGATGGTATTGAACGTCCTCTTTAGTAGAACCGTCGGCGGTCGTCCAACTGCGATTAGTGGCGACTCCGAAAGTGCAAACAGCGGTTCCGGCCGGCGTATATTTGAGTTCTGGGTCTCGGGTTAAATTACCGATTAAAATAGCTCTATTTAGAGATTTACTAGCCATAGTTATTCTTTATCTTTAATTAATAACAGATATCGTAATAGCTTTTCGTTAAAGTTTAATTTTTTTCTTAATTCTGTGATTTTTGTTTTTTCTATCTCAATAAAGAAATTGTAAAAGTATGCACGACTGTTTTTTTTGATCGGATAGACAAGGGTTTTTTCTCCCCATCTTTCTTCTTTTATAATTTTACCAAACAATTCGACCAGTTCTTTAATGTTTTTTAATTCGGCTTCTTCTTTAAGAAGAAAGGTGAGTTCATAATTCATATTCTGTAATATAATACTAATCATGGTGGAAAAAATCAAGAGTAACAACAATTTTCAATTTTCAATTTTCAATTTTCATTTATTTATTTGGTTATTGGTAATTGGTTTATTGGTTTATTCGAGGTTTATTAACCTGGGTTGGGGCTTACCTTACCAGATGCATCCTGATGAACGAAATATGGCAACCGCACTTCAAGGATTGAGGTGCGTAATTTCGAATTTCCGCGAATGCGGTAATCCTCATTTTTTTGCTTACGGACAGTTTCCATTATATTTAGTCTATTTTTTGATTGCGGTGGTAAGGTGTTTTAGAGATTTTGGGATGATGAAAATAGATTTTCAGGAAGCAATTGTAGGTCTTAGGTTTATTTCGGCACTAGCGTCAATAATAAGTGCTTTTGTATTACTAAAAATTATTAAATTACTTGTTAATCGTCATTTCGAACGAAGTGAGAAATCTAATTTAAGATCCCTCGCTACGCTCGGGATGACAGCGGGGGCGATTATTTTTTCTCCATATGCAATTCAATTTGCCCATTTTGGGACAACAGAATCTTTATTAATGTTATTTTATAGTTTGATAGTTTTTTATTCTTTAAAGGGTCTCGAAAATAATAAGAGATCCCTCGCGGAGTTTACCCTGAGCAAAGTCGAAGGGCTCGGGATGACAGGGGTGGTGTGCGGTTTGGCAATTGCTACGAAAGCGTCATCAATAATATTTTTAGCGATACCCATTATTGTGATAATGTCAAAAGCTAAAAGGAAAATAATTCTAACTTTTGCCTTTTTACTTTTAACTTTACTAAGTGCGATTATATTCTCTCCTCATAATCTTCTCAACTGGCATGAGTTTATCGGGTCAATGAAATATGAAAGCGATGTTGCACTAGGGCGATATACTGTTTTTTATACCAGACAGTTTGTCAACTCTATTCCAGTTTTGTTTCAACTAATTAAGGTGTTTCCTTATGCTTTGGGTTGGCCGGTGTTTATCTTGGGGATGTTGGGGGTTTTGGGGGGTGTGGGGTGGAGAGACAAAAAAGTCAATCTACTTCGGTTTGCTTTTTTGGTCTACTTTTTGCCTAATGCGTTTTTGTTTGCCAAATGGACAAGATTCATGGCACCGGTGTTTCCGATAATGACAATATTTGCGATTTTATTTGCGCACAACGTCATTTCGAGCACATTCGATAAACTCAGTGTAAACTCCGCGAGAAATCTATCGGAGCGTAAATTACGTTTCACTAGATTCCTCGTCGTCGCTTCGCTCCTCCTTGGGATGACAGGGGGGGCAATTATTCCTGGTATTTCCTATCTTTCTATTTATCAAAACCCTGATGTTCGTTTTCAGTCGTCTGAATGGATTTATAAAAATATACCGGAAAACTCTTATATACTTTCAGAAACAGCTAATGTCGTTGATATACCAATAATAAGTCAAAAGTCCCGCCTTCGCCAAGGCTACGGCGGACAGGCAAAAGTTAAAAGTCAAAATTATCAGATAATTTCATTTAATTTTTATGATCTTGATGAAAATCCACAACTTCAAGAAGAATTAAGAGAGCATTTGAAAAAAGCAGATTATATTTTTGTTCCGTCCCGAAGAATCTTTGCTAACCACCCAAAACAAAAATACCCAAAGCTTAACCAATACTATTCTGATTTATTTAACGGTAAGTTAGGATTTGAAAAGGCGGCAGAGTTTTCTGCTGGTCTTAATGATGAGCAGGCAGAAGAAACGTGGACAGTCTTTGATCATCCAGTTATACGAATATATAAAAGAATCTCAAATGTTAAATCTCAAATCTCTAATCCACATCTCAAATCTTAAATCTTTTTAATCTTATATCCTTCTTTGGTATCTAAAGTTCCAAAACCTTTTGACTCTATTTTAATTCTTAGTTCGTCAGATTTTTTGAAGTCCTTATTTTGGCGTGCAAGTTTTCTTTGTTCAGCCAGTTTAATTATTTCTTCAGGAATTTTTTCTTCTCTAACTTCACCTAATCGAAGGCCAAAAACCTTATCGAAATCAAATAAAAGATCGAGTTTTTCTTGGGGCGGCAAATCAGATTTTAACATCTCCCACATAATTGCGAGAGCCCGGGGAATTTGAAGATCATTGCTTAAAGCTTCAGCAAACTGTTTTTTGTAATCAGTTAGTTTTGTTGATGAGTTAACGAGTTTACGAGTTAACGAGTTATTTTTTAATTCATTGATTACATTTTTTAATTTATTTAGCGCTTCTTGGGAAGACTTTGTTGATTCCCAGGTAAAATTCAGCAGTTGACGGTAGTGGGATTGAAGGAATAAATATCTTATTGCCAAAGGTTCAATATTATTTTTCTTAAGATCATCAACTGTATAAAAATTACCTAAGGACTTGCTCATTTTTTGATTATTAACCATAAGGAAATTATTATGGAACCAAAAGCGGACGAACTGTTTGCCGGTTACTCCTTCAGATTGAGCAATTTCATTTTCATGATGAATAGCGATATGGTCAATTCCTCCGGTATGAATATCAATCGTTTCCCCTAAATATTTTATACTCATAACTGAACATTCAATATGCCAGCCTGGAAATCCATCACCCCAAGAAGACGGCCAATACATTGTATGATCGGCAAAACGACCGATTCTTTTAAACCATAAAACAAAGTCAGTCGGATTTTTTTTCTCAGGATCAAGGTAAACATCATTTCTAGCCCCTTTCTTTTTTTCATCTAGTTTTTGGCCAGAAAGCTTTCCATAGGACACAAATTTTGGAGTATCAAAATAGAGAGCTTCTTTTGTTTCATATGTTAATCCGTTCTGTTTTAATTTTTCGATAAACTGGAGCATATCTTTAATATGATCAGTAGCACGGCAGGTAATATCAGGACGAATAATATTTAATGCGTCAGTGGTTTTAAAGAAAAAATCAGTATAAAATTTGGCCACATCCCAGACAGAGCGATTGGTTTTTTTGGCTCCTTTTTCCAGTTTGTCTTCCCCGCTATCGTCATCGCCTGTCAGATGACCGACATCGGTGATATTCAATACATGTTTTACTTTGTATCCAAGAAAATTAAGAGTACGTTTGAGAAAATCGTTATTGGTATAAGTTCGCATGTGGCCGATATGGGTATAGTCATAGACTGTTGGACCACAGGTATATAAAGAAACATTGGGAGGATTTAACGGTTTAAATTCTTCAATTTTCCGCGATAAAGTATTGTAGAGT
>PFOE01000102.1 GCA_002792355.1 Candidatus Roizmanbacteria bacterium CG_4_10_14_0_2_um_filter_36_35
TCGAAATCAAAAACAAAATAGTCCTTCTTCGAGTTGATTTTGATGTTTCTTTAAACCCTGATCAAACTATTGCTGATGACGTTCGAATTCAAAGAAATCTTCCTACTATTAAGTACCTTTTAAAAAATAATAATCGACTTATTTGTGTGGCTAAACTTGATCGACCAAAATATAGAGATTTAAAACTATCATTAATGCCCGTCGTTAAAAGATTACGTGAATATTTACCAGATTATAAAATCACTTTAGTTGACGATTTTTTATCTTCTGACAAACAAGTTTTTGAAAAACAGACTAATAAAGAAATTTTGGTTTTGGAAAATATTCGTTTTTTTCCCAAAGAAAAAGACTATTCAACCATATTTGCAAAACAACTTTCTTCTCTATCTGATATTTATGTGAATGATGCCTTCGCAGTTTGTCATAGGTCAGATACTTCAGTTATTGGTCCTCCTAAATTTATTCCTTCATATGGAGGACTTCTTCTTAAAAAAGAACTGGCGATAATATCTAAGTCCATTAATAAACCTAAAAAACCAATCGTTGCCATCATCGGTGGAGCCAAAGTCTCGACAAAAATCGGATTGATTAATAAATTGATGAAAATTGCTGATTACATAATAATCGGCGGCGGCCTAGCTAATACTTTTGTCTGTGCCCAAGGATATAAGATTGGGGCAAGTTTCTGTGAATATGAAGTGGTCCAGCAGGCAAGAAAGCTTCTTTCTTTAGCTAAAGGTGATCGGGCTTTTATCGTCTTGCCCGTCGACGTCGTGGTGGCTGAAAATAAAGACGATAAGGTAGGAGAGGTGGTAAAAGTCGAAAGTATTCCTCCCAATAAATCTATCTTTGACATTGGGCCGGAAACTAAAGCTCAAATCGGCGGTATTATTGCCAAGGCAAAAACAATTATCTGGAACGGACCGGTTGGTTATTTTGAAAATCCTGCTTTTAGACGAGGAACCGATTTTATTTATTATTCAATTGCTCAAAACAATCAGGCAACTTCGATTGTTGGCGGCGGCGATACCTTGGCGTCGATTTCTAAAAAAGAATACTTAGACAAAATTACTCATATCTCAACCGGAGGCGGCGCCATGTTGGAATATATTGAGAAAGGGACTCTGCCGGGAATTGAAGCATTAAAACGTTAAGCGTTAGGAGTTATGTGTTAAGTGGAAAACACATGGAAAAAACTTATTTAACTTTAGAAAATCTCGAGATATTTCAGCTATCAAAACAGCTTTCTAACGTTGGTTGGAAAATTTACAAAACATTAGATTGGAAGGAAGTAAAAGATTCAAAAGAACAATTTATTGATTCTACCGATTCTGTTGGAGCTAATATCGCTGAAGGATACGGAAGGTTTCATTATTTAGATAGAATAAAATTTATGTATAATGCTCGTGGATCATTACTTGAATCAAGATATTGGTTTGATTTATTAATTGAAAGAAATCTTTTAAAAGATAAATTATTAAAAGAAGAATATATGAAAATTTATAATGAGCTAAAACCAAAACTTAATAACTTTATTAGTTCTATTTATAAAAATAGGTCTTCCCACCTAACTCCTAACACATAACACCTAACTATTTTATTATTTCGATGACTCTATTGACCTCTTCTCCCGAATTCACTGTAACAATTTCCTTAGACTTTAATATCGATGGTAAAAAACTCTTCCCAACCACTTTATTATCATCTAACCAGTAAATCTCCAAGTCTAAATAAGTATTGTTATTCCAGAATGTTCGATAATCTTGGTCTGGAAAAATAAAAATCATCCCATCAGCGCCTTTTAGTTCTTTTTTATCTTTATAAAACATCAGTCCTTTTTCCCATTCGTTTTGTTCATCTGCGACTAATAATTTATATTTAACGTTATCGATTGAATAATTAATAAATTCTTTATTTGGAGTGGAAAAATAAAAATTAGAGGGATTGAGAAACAACATTGAATAAACAACCAAAAAATAAGCTATCAATAAGGCTGTTATTATAAGAATTGGTTTTAATAAACTTTTTCTTTTTTTAAATAAAAGTAATGGAATTAATATGACTAAAAAGATCTCTCCTAATATTGACAAAGCTCCGAAAATATAATAAATAACTAAAACCTGCTTAGAAAAAGATGAAAGAACCTCTTTCAGATCACCAATATAATCAAGGGGTGTTTTTATTTTTAAAATATCTTGGGTAATATCTTTTAGTAAATGAGTGAAAAAAATAATAAAAATAATTATTAAAATAAAATTAAGTAGTTTATTTTTCATGAGAGAAATCTTTGTCCTTCTCCGTTCATGTTCGGCTCGTGGTCTACGTCCACGCAGCCGAAATATTCACTTCGGAAGGACATAAGAAACTGTATTTCCTCGTTTCTCGGAAACAGTTTCTAATGTCGGAGTGGCGAGACTTGAACTCGCGACCTTACGCTCCCAAAGCGTACGTTCTGGCCATCTGAACTACACTCCGTAAGAAATATTAAAAATTAAATATCAAAGATCAAAAAGATAATCATATTTTACCATAGAATGGTATAATTATTTTTTAAGAACATTAGTCATTTCGACCGAGCGAAGCGAGTGGAGAAATCTTATTTTAGAAAGATCCCTCGACTCGGTCACTTCGTTCCCTCGCTCGGGATGACACGAGTGACCATGAAAAAGAAATTAGTTTGGACTGCCGTCAGCTTTTTATTTTTGATTGGTTTTATTGTCTTCACCTTTTTGGTCAAAGAAGACGTTTTTAATAGAATTGATTTTGACATCACCGTCCGCCTTCAAGACAATTTACCGATAAAATATGATTCTTTCCTGTCGAGCTTCAGCCTGGTTGGCAGTTTTGAAATTCTCGCCGGCTTGATTCTTCTCATTGCTCTTTTGAGAAAAAAGATTATTTCTTTATTGGTTTTTATTCCTTTTGCCGGTGCCCACGTCGCCGAGATCATCGGCAAGGCTTTTGTCCACCACCCAGGACCGCCTTTTATGTTTTTCCGCTATAACCTTGACTTTCTTTTTCCGTCGAGTTATGTCCAAACCGGATCATCATACCCGTCAGGGCATAGCTTGAGAACGTTGTTTGTTTCTGTGATATTTTTTTACTTAATTATTAAGTCCAAATTAAAAATGCCGTCTAAAATATTTTTTATAACCTTATTGGTTGCTTTTAATGGAGTAATGTTAATGTCCCGCGTCAGCTTGGGCGAACACTGGACTTCTGATGTCGTCGGCGGCGCCCTTCTTGGTGCCTCCGCCGCCTTCTTTTCTTTCCTGT
>PFOE01000090.1 GCA_002792355.1 Candidatus Roizmanbacteria bacterium CG_4_10_14_0_2_um_filter_36_35
GTTTTTAACTTCAATATCATTAGCTAACTTACCGTTAGCTTTGGAAATTTTCAATTTTTTATAAAAAGGGGAGATGTCTTTTGGTTCGGTTCCTTCAATAAAATACTCTGATCGTGTCGGATAGCTGTCTTTTGGCAAACCGCCAAGATAAGCATCAACTGTCAAAGCTTTTACCTTATCCGGCTTTTCCATAATTCCGTCTTCGTGATTTTTCAATAGCTCTCTCATCAACCGGTAAAAAATCGGTGAGGCGCCGGTGGCACCGGAAGCGATTTTCGGATTCATCGGACTATTATCGTTGTTTCCTACCCAAACTCCAACCGTAATCGATTTGGTGTAACCAACCGCCCAGTTATCTCGTTTATCATCGCTGGTGCCGGTCTTAACAGCAACGGTTTTCCCAGGAATATTCAGATAAGAGCTGGGTCCAAAAACGTCAAGTCGAGCATTATTGTCTGACAATATGTGAGAGATTAAAAATGCTACTTCTGGCGTCAATACCAGTTTTTCTTTCACTCTAACCTGTTTATAAATTTTTTTTCCTTTGAAATCACTAATTTCTGAAATGGCGTTTGTATCTATCTTTTTTCCGGCCGCGGCAAAGACGGAAAAAGCCGAAGTCAGATTGAGAAGAGTGGTCTCGCCGCCACCTAAGGTAATCGATAATCCAAAACGCCTTAAGTTTTCTTCAGTAGGAGTAAATTGAGTAAGACCCATGTCTGAAGCTTTTTGCAAAAAATCTCGAATTCCAATCATTGCCAGCATTTTTACAGCAGGAATATTTTCCGAATTCCCCAAAGTGAATCTAAGTTGCATCGGCCCTCTGAATTTACCGTCGTAGTTAACCGGTGTATAGGATTTATCACCAGATTGACCCGAACTAAATTCTGTCTTGACATCTATTAAAACAGTTGACGGAGTATAGCTCTTTTCAAAAGCAGTAGCATATGTAATCGGTTTTACGGCGCTCCCCGGTTGACGAAGACCCAAAGCCGCGTTAAAGTTTCCAAATTTTTCATCATTATAATCATAACTCCCTACCATTGCCAATATATCACCTGTCTTAGAATCCAAAACTACGACTGCACCATTAGTAACATTAAGTCCTTTTAACTTTCCTATTTCTTCAGTAACAATTTTTTCCGTAGTTTTTTGCATCTCCAAATCAAGAGTGGTTTTTATCTTTATACCCTGATCAATTAACTTTTCACCGTATTCTTTTTCTATCTGATCTTTAGTATAAAAAACAAAGTGCGGAGCGGAAATTGTAAGGCGCGGTGATGTAAATTTAATTTTTTCCAGGTCGGCTAAGTTCTTTTTTTCTTGGTCGCGGGTAATATAACCATCTTCTCTCATTCGACGAAGAACATCTTTGGTGCGTAATCGCCAAGAATCATTTTTGCCGATAAATGGCGAATAATAACTAGGGGATTGTGGTAAACCGGCGAGAATAGCCGACTCGACCAAATTGAGATCTTTTACTTCCTTACCGAAATAGCCTTTTGCAGCCGTACCGACCCCCCAGAAAGCACCACCATAAGGAGATTCGTTAAGATACATCAAAAGAATTTCGTCCTTTTTGTAGCGGCGTTCAACCTCGAAAGCAAGAATCATCTCCTGGACTTTTCTCGAAACCGTCCGTCTTGAAGTCAAAAGGGCGTTCTTAATGAGTTGTTGAGTGATAGTCGAACCTGATTGAAGACCTCGTCCCAATAAAATATTGATCGCTGCTCTTATTATTCCGAATTGGGAAATACCGGCATGTTTATAAAAATTTTTGTCTTCAATGGCAATGGTTGCTTGTTTTAAATAATCTGGTATTTCTACAAAAGTAACCGGTACTCTATTTTTATCTTTATACATATCGTAAAGGACTTTCCCATTCTTATCTAGAAAAACCGTCGAGTAACCGGTGACTTGAGAAAGCTTGGAAGGAGATGGCAGATCTTTAGCATACCAGGCAAAAAGAATAAAAGAAAAGATAAAACCGATGACAACGGCAACTGTGGCAAAAATTAATCCATAGGCAAGAAGTCGCTGCTTAAAATATTGCTGACGAAAACGGAGTCGGCGAGACAAATACATAAAAACTAGTATAGCAAAATTGGTTATTTTTTCCTATAATAGATCTATGAAAATTCTGGGAAAAAAGATAAAAAGAGATAGCGTGTGGAAGGTAATTATCGTTGTTTCTTCCGTGCTTTTGATTTTATCATCATTAGCGCCATTGTTTATAAGATGAATTTAAATATTCTCATTGATAATCTTCCTAAAACCAGTTTTATTACTATTCGAAAATTTAAATCTTTAAACATTAATACCTACTTCGATCTTCTTAATTACTTTCCTTTCCGTTATGAAAACTATTCTTTAATATCTCCTATCAATAAACTTCAACCTGGTGAAACAACAACTGTAATCGGAACAATCAGTGACGTGAAATATCAAGTGACGCGAACTGGCTTAAGAATCCAGGTCTTTAAACTTGAAGACGGGACAGGAGAAGTCGAACTTGGATTCTATAATCAACCATACATTCTAAGATTGATAAAAAAAGACATGACTTTGAGTGTTTCAGGAACTGTGGAAAAATATGGAAAAAAGCTGGTGATAAAACCAAAAGAATATGAAATCGGCGGTAAAAAAATTCATACCGGAAGAATTGTTCCAATTTATTCGGAAAAAAGGGGATTATCCTCAAAAACAATAAGAGAGAAGATATTCTACGTGTTGCAAAATGTCATGGTTCGTCAAGCTCACCATGACACCTTTGTCACCCTGAGCTTGACGAAGGGTGACGAAATCTTACCTAACGAAATCATTTCTTTTAATAATTTAATTGACGAACAAAAAGCCTATCAACAAATCCATTTTCCCGATTCAAAAGAAGCGGCCCAAAAAGCCAAAGATCGACTGGCATTCGACGAACTATTCATGATTCAATTGTCATCATATTTGGTTAAAAATGAATGGAAAAAAGAAAAGGTAGGATATAAATTCACGATTGGGAATAGGCATGCCAATTCCCTACAACAATTCATCAATAATCTTCCTTTTAAATTAACCTATGCCCAAAAGCGCGTCTGGAATGAAATAAGGTCAGACCTTTTAAAAACTGTTCCTATGAACAGGTTTTTACAGGGTGAGGTTGGTTCGGGAAAAACTGTTGTCGCCGCTTTAGCTTGTTATTTAGCTTACTTAAACGGCTTTCAATCTCTTCTGATGGCGCCAACTGAAATACTGGCTCAACAACATTTTAAAACAATTACTGATTTGTTTAAGATCCCTCGACTCGCGGAGTTTACCCTGAGTGAAATCGAAGGGCTCGCTCGGGATGACAGGGGTGGGAATTTAAAAATTGCCTTAATTACTGGTTCTCAAAAAAAATTTAATTTCCAATCTCCATCTTCTAAACCAGTCTTCAATCACCAACAACTATTCTCTAATTTCGATATTGTCATTGGGACTCATTCTTTAATCAGTAAAAAGTTTAAAATGGACAAGGTTGGCTTAGTTATTGTTGACGAACAACATAGATTCGGCGTTAGCCAAAGAGCGGCTTTAAAAGAAAAAGGCTTTAATCCCCACCTCTTGACTATGACCGCTACTCCGATTCCGCGAACCGTCGCTCTAACTTTATACGGCGAACTTGACATATCTGTAATTGACGAAATGCCGGTTGGTCGATTGCCAGTTAAAACTTACTTTGTGAATAAAGCAAAAAGATCATCCTGTTACCAATGGATTAAGTCTCAAATCTCAAATTTTCAATCTCAAATTTTCATCGTCTGTCCTTTGATTGAAGAGTCGGAAATCGAAACCATGAAATCTTTAAAAGCGGCTAAAAAAGAATTCATAAACCTAAAGAATATTTTCTCTGATTTTAAGTTAGGACTTCTCCATGGCAAAATGAAAGCAAAAGAAAAAGAGGAAATAATGACCGCCTTCAAAAATAAACATCTTGATATTTTGGTGACAACTCCTGTTGTTGAAGTCGGAGTCGATATTCCAAATGCGACAATTATGTTAATAGAAGGGTCAGAACGATTTGGCCTAGCTCAACTCCACCAACTCCGGGGTAGGGTAGGAAGAAGCGATAAACAGTCTTACTGTTTTTTGTTTAGCGAGAAAGAGGATTTAGGAATATTGAAAAAGTTAGATTTTTTTACTAAGACAAATGACGGTAATAAATTAGCTGAAGAAGATCTAAAAATAAGGGGGCCGGGTGATATTTATGGAATTAAACAACACGGATATTTAGGTTTAAAAATAGCATCTCTCTCTGATTATAAGTTGATTGAAAAAACGAAAAAAGCGGTTGAATATTTTATCAGTCATTACAAAGTAGAGAACTATCCTATTTTATTGGAAAGGATAGATAAAGAAAGAAGTGGGAAAATCGCAAAAGATTAATTATTTAAATGAGTTTGTTAGATTGTATATAGGTGTAATCACAGATAAGACCAAAAATCCTACTCCGAATCCCAAAACTACTAAAATCACCGGTTCGATCAAAGTAGTCATTGTTTTTATAGAAATCTCCGATTCCATTTCAAAATATTTTGATAATCGGAGCAGTGTATCATTAAGGTTGCCTGTCTGTTCACCAACCAAACTCATCTGTACTAATATTGGCGGAAAAATTCCTTCTTGGTCTAACGATGTTCCTAGCGATTGACCTTTTTCTATTTGGCGACTAACGTTGGCAAAAGCCTTTTGATAAATCAAGTTTTCAGTTGTTTCAACGACGATTGACAAAGCTTCAAGAATAGAAACGCCGGCGCCGATCAATATTGATAAGGTTCTTGTCGAGTCAACTAGTGCAGATATGGAAATGATTCGACCAATAACGGGAAGTTTAAGAGTTAACTGATCGAATTTATATTTGCCGGCTTTTGTCTTAAGATATTTTTTTATAAAATAAACGAGGGCAAAAACGCCGATAAAAATTAACGGCCAAAAACGGACAGAAAAAGAAGAAATCGCAATTAAAATTTGGGTAGTAATAGGTAACTGAACATTAAAATCCTTATAAAGATTTAACAGTTTAGGCATGACAAAAGTGATCATAATAAACATAACCACAAACATACCGACTAAGATTACGGCTGGATAGATAAGCGCACCTTTTAATTTACTTTTAAACTCTCTTTCTTTTTCAAGGTTGTCTGCTAATCGAAGTAGAATTTCACCCAACTTACCCGACGCCTCACCTGATTTAACTAAAGCAATATAAAGTCCGGAAAAATTAGACGGATATTTTCTTAAAGCTGAAGAAAACGAACCACCGGCTTTAATGGTAGCATCTATATCATCAACCATCTTTCTTAATCCTGGTTTAACCAACTGCTTTTTTAAGATTTCTAAGGCATTAATTATTGTTAGTCCTGCGTTTAGCATTATGGCAATCTGACGGGTAAAATCAACAATATCATTAAAGGAAATTTTGCTTGAAATAAAACTAAACAGGCTGTCTTCTTTTTCTTTTACCAGAGTGACGGAAATAGGAAAGTAGCCGTTTTGTTGCAAATAACCTATAACAGAGGTTACTGATGCCGCCTCTATCTGTCGTTTAACTGTTTTATTACCTTTAAGGGCCTTATATTTGAAGTACACTTTTGAAATGTTTAAATAAACAAATAATTAAATAGGCAAATAAATGTATAAATAAAGAAAATAAATTAAATAATTAAATTTATTTATTCATTTAATCATTCATTTGTTTATTTGTCGGATTTGATTATTTTGACATTTATATTTTGTCTATCTTAATGAATTTCTCCAGTTCCTTCGGTCTTATGGCGTATGAAAATGCTGTTTCTTTGGAAATCAATCCAGCCTTATAAAGAGAAAGTAAACTTTTTTCAAATAGCAGTAGACCTTCGCCCTCGCTGGTTTCAAGAATATTATTAATCAAATAAGTCTTTCCCTCTCTTATTGTGTTTGAGACGGCTGAATTACTGATAAGAATTTCTACCGCTGGAATTCTTTCTACGCTATTTTGCTTGGGAAGAAGCCTTTGAGTGATAATCATTTTCAAAACCGTTGCCAGCTGGTTTTTTACCTGATTCTGTTGATAAGGAAGAAAAATATCAATAATTCTATCGATGGATTCTGGGGTTGAGTTGGTATGTAAAGTCGAAAAAACCAAGTGACCGGTCTCGGCCGCTGTCAACGCCATAGAAATCGTGTCAAAGTCTCTCATTTCGCCAACTAAAATAACATCAGGATCTTCTCTTAAAGCCGATTTTAATGAAACGGCCAACGAGTGAGTGTCATGGTGTAACTCACGTTGAGAAATGATTGATTTGGAAGGTGGGTAAACATACTCAATCGGGTCTTCCACGGTAATAATATGCTTTGAATGCTTATAATTAATTTCATTAATAATAGAGGCTAGAGTTGTTGATTTCCCTTCACCGGTCGGCCCGGTTAAAAGAACCAAACCCTGGCGGAAATCAACGCATTGACGTAATATGGCCGGTAAACCCAGTTCTTCAAGACTGAGAATCTTGGCTGGAATTAACCTAAAGCTTCCGCAAATATTTCCTTGGGCAAAGTAAAGATTGACACGAAAACGAATATTATTGTAGTGTAATGCTAGGTCTAGTTCTCGATTGGCTAAAAAAATCTCTTTTTGTTCTTCATTTAAAGCCGCTATCAGCATTGTTTCTGACTGTTCCGGACTAATTTTTGACAAAGTCGTCAACTGATATAATTCTCCACTGACTCTTATTGTCGGAAAATAATTCGGAATGATGTGTAAATCTGAAGCCCCTTTATCTATAACTATTTGTAATAGACTATTTAGATCCATATTATGTTTCGGCAACTCTCAACACTTCCTCAATCGTCGTCATTCCTTCCAATGCTTTCAAATATCCATCTGACTTCATCATAATTAAACCCTCTTTTTTGGCTATTTCTTCAATTGCTTTAGCTGATTCCTGTTGTAAAATCATTCTATTGACAGCTGGAGAAATCTTCAAGACCTCAAAAATAGCAATTCTTCCTAGATAACCGGTCTGATTACATTCTTGACAGCCTTTACCTTTACTGAGCTTAACCGGTTGAGTTTCATATGTTTTTGGGTATAGTGATCCTAGGACCGATTTAATATCTTCTTTGATCTGGGGAATCGGTTCATAATAAGTCTTACAACTTGGACAAATCCGGCGGCAGATACGTTGAGCAACAACGCTAGTTAAAACTGACGCGATTAAAAAGGGCTCAGCTCCTAAGTCAATCAACCGAGGGATCGCTGTTGAAGAATCATTGGTGTGGAGAGTAGAAAAAACTAAGTGACCTGTCAGAGCGGCCTGAATAGCCAGTTGGGTGGTTTCCTTATCGCGGATCTCTCCAACAAGAATGATATTTGGATCTTGACGTAAAAAAGAGCGAAGACCGGTGGCAAAAGTTAAACCTGCCTGCTGATTTATCTGGACCTGATTGATTCCTGGTATTTGATACTCGACCGGGTCCTCAAGAGTCATAATATTGACGCTTTGTTTATTGAGGCGGGAAAGGATAGAGTAGAGAGTAGTCGTCTTACCGCTTCCTGTTGGACCGGTAATCAGAATAATTCCGTAGGGTTTGGTAATCGCTTCTTCAATCTCTTTAAGTTGGGGACCACGCATCCCTAATTCAAGGAGACTGGGAATACCACCAGTTTTTTTAAGCAACCTCATCACTACTTTTTCTCCGTTGACAGTAGGTAGCGTCGAAACACGAAGATCCACCTCTTCGTCTCCGATTTTAAAAGTAAAACGACCGTCTTGAGGAATCCTTTTTTCATCAATCTTCATTTCCGAAAGGATTTTTATCCTCGATATTAAAGCATCATGAATCGTTTTTGGCAAAGACAATTTTTCTTGCAAGATTCCGTCTACTCTATACCTGACTTTCGTGCGAGTCTCTTCTGGTTCGATGTGAATATCAGAGGCACGGCTTTTTATAGAAAACTCTAAGATAGTCGAAACAATTTTAGCAATTGGCGCTTCGTTTATCGCCGTGCCAAGATCAATTTTTTTTCCTCCCGAATCTGGTATATATTCCTTTAATGCTTCTCTTACCTCAGGCGATAATCCCTGACTATAGGCTAAATTAATCATTTTTTCAACTTGATCTTGATTAGCTAAAGCCAAAACTATTTTTTTGCCTGTTTTTTTCTCTAAAAAGTCAATAATTGAAATGTTATAAGGATCAGCCGTTCCTAAATATACTATTCCCTCTGCCGCGTCAAAATGATAGGGAATAAGATGATACTTTCTGGCAATCGTTTCTGGAATAAAACCAACTGCCTCAGAATCAATGGGCGAAGAACTCAAATCAGCGTAAGGAATATTTTGGATATCAGCGACGGCTTTGATTATTTCTGTTTTGTCGATATTGGATTTTTCAAATAAATACTGATCGATAGAAATACTTTTTTGCAGACTGGCGACTTCATAATGATCAGCTTCTTCCTGGGTCAATTTTCCCTTTTCTACTAATTTACTCAGTAATAATTTCGGTGAAATATCCATAAATTAACTATACCTAAAAATTATGCTAAAATGCAATATGATTCCGTTACTTATAATCTCCAATAATTCAAGAGAAATTAAAAAGTATTTAAAAAAGTTTATCAATAAAAATACGCTTTTTTTTGAAATTAAAAGTGAAGGCAAAGAATACTCAATCAAAGAAATTAAAGAGTTAATCAGAGAAACTAAGATATTTCATAAAGAAACCAGAATTTACTTTCTGGAAAACTTTCAGCTTTCTTCTCTTGAGGCGCAAAACGCCTTTCTTAAGCTTTTAGAAGAACCGCCGGCTAACACTTTGTTCGTCTTATCGGTTGACAACGAAAATAAATTGATTCCTACAATAAGATCGCGGACGCGAGTCGTCCGTCTTAATAAAAAAAAACTGGTAGATCTAACTCCTCAAGTAAAAGCGGTTTTGAATAAATTAATTTCTGACTCAAATTTCAATCTTTTATCGACAACACCGTTTACTCTTGAGGAAATAATTATTTTTTTTAGAGAAAGATTGATTTTTGACAAAAAAGCTCCTCCGATTATCAAGGAAACTCTTAAATTAAAAAGTCTTTTGGAGAATAACAATCTTAATTTACAGTTAACTCTCGACCACATGTTGATTTTTATTTGGAAAACGTATAGGATGAAATAAGCAATGAAAAAAGGTTTTACTCTTATTGAACTTCTCGTCGTTATCGCCATTATTGGTATGCTTTCGGCGCTATTGCTGCCAAACTTTATGGGAGCAAGAGAACGGGCCCGCGATTCGCAAAGAAAATCTGATTTGAGACAGATTCAGAAAGCAATAGAGTTATATAAACAAGATAAGGATCCTACAGAGATACCATCGAGTTTGCCTACCGCAACGTATTGTTGGAGTAGTGGAGGTTCGGGTGTAAGTTGTCCCGCGGGTAATGTCTATATGAATAAAGTTCCAGGAGATCCTGTCACAGGTGTGAAATATGATTATAGTGACGATTCAAATTTAAATTATACCTTATGTGCTTGTTTGGAAAACAAAGCTGATCCGGATGCAACATCAGCAAGTTGTTCTGTCACAGTTTGTTCAACCGGGAAAAGTTATGTCGTAAATCAACCGTGAGATTGGAAAATAGTTGATAGAAAATAGAAGGTAGTTATGGAAAATAGAAAATAGAAGTTAGATATCAAAATTACTAATTTCTAGTTTCATTTTTCAATTACTAATTTCTAGTCACAAATAACTAGTTTCTAATTTCAACTATGAGAAAAGCTTTTACTCTCTTAGAGATGCTCGTTGTCATTGGTATTATTTCCGTTTTAGTATCTATGGGATTTGCTTCGTATTCAACTGCTCAAAAAAAAGCCCGCGATGCCAAAAGACAAGGAGATTTGAAAGCCGCTCAGCAAATTATGGAACAGTGTTATTCTGTTAATGACTTCAAGTATCCGACCATTTCCGGCACTGATACAATTACAGCTACTTGTCCTGCTGGGAGCGGTCTTACTTTCACCATAACCGATCCTTTAAACACTGGCACACACAAATATACTTATACAACAGATGCGGTAGATGGCCTTACCTATTCAATCACTGCCACTTTGGAGGCCAATTTAACACCGTTTCCTGTGAGCAATCAACAATAATATGATGCTATGATAAATCAGTTGTCCCGTAAAGTGGGATAATAAAGGGTAATTATTACCAGTTATTAT
>PFOE01000101.1 GCA_002792355.1 Candidatus Roizmanbacteria bacterium CG_4_10_14_0_2_um_filter_36_35
ACACCCTTAGGGTGTCCAAGGCTAGTCGTGCCTAGTCACCCTAAGGGTGACTAAAAAGATATGTTTTATTATTCGCCCATCTTTTATATTTACGAGAAAAATAAGACGTACATTCATGATTTTTTAGTGCAGTTTTTAATCATTGTTAGAATTTATCTGATAGATGGATATCTTCTGTATATTAAAAAACTAAATTCACCGGCTTTAATATTTATTTTGTTTTTTCTCGGTTATTCAATCGCCTATTTGATTATTAAGTATCAAAGGAAACAAAAGCATTTTGGAGGATTTGTCAAATACGGTTGGATTTACCGTTTCTTTTTAGCTCTAGGTACTTTTATCATCTATCTTATTATGATTAGATCTAAACTACCAAAACCTTATTAGTAAAAAAGTCGAAGCTAGACACCCTAAGGGTGTCTGGGCTCAAGAATACGTAAATTAACCTCAGAAAAATGTTATAATTTGTTCTGTTAGTCGGGGTGGCGGAACTGGCAGACGCGCAAGCTTGAGGGGCTTGTGGCCGCAAGGCTGTGGAGGTTCAAGTCCTCTCCCCGACACTTTTTTTGGCTAAAAATTATTTTCTCTTAATCGTATAAACGTAAGGATAGTAAAGAAAGATTGCTGGTGGGTCGTCCTGCATGGCTTTTTGCAAGTCAAAATAATTCTTTTCTCTTTCCTCGATATTAATCGTCGACCTGGCTTTTTCTAAAAGCAAATCTACCTTAACGTTTTTATAGCTACCAATGTTGCCGACCTTCTGAGTAGAATGCCAAAAATAATATTGATCCGGGTCAACCGGCACTTTTAAAAACGCCAAAAATAAATCAAAATTATCAGGGCGGTCAAGAGAGGCGACGCTGAGGTCAACCGAAAGGCCGGCTTTTTTAATCTCGCCAACAAATTCATCGGCGACATCATAATAATCAAAAAAAGTAACAAAATTAAGTTTGGCCGACTCAGAGGCTGGAACTTCTTTTTCGATAATTTTTGTAGCTGTTTCTAAATCATAGATTGAATCTTTTAAATCGGGATTATAAGCCCAAGAAATAGGCGGTATAGATCCTTTAGCCACCTCTCCAAATTCTGATAATTTCTCTGTATTGATCAACATTGATAAGGCCTCCCTAAAATTCTTGCTTTTAAAAATCGGATTCTTAAAATTAAAGAAAATGGTAAGAAGACGTGAGTAGTCGACAGATTTTGACACGATCGAGTTTTTCCAGTTTAAAAAAGTATCGGCGATAGATTTTTTCGTAATCGTCATCTGGCTAATCTCTCCTCTTTTATAAGCATTAATCAGCTGAGAGTCATTGGCATAAAATTTATATCTTAAGGGAGCGATATTTTTGGTATTCGGAGTTAGCGCTACTTCTTTTAAATACCCGTATTCTATCCTGATTTTACCAATTTTATAATAACCGGCAACACCAATTAAAGGATACTTCAAAAGCGGTTTATTTAAATAAGTAGGAAAAATCTCTAAAGGCTTGTTGAGAAAAAAATCAATCGTTCTCTCGTCAACCGGTTTTACTGTTATATCTTCAAATTGATATTTGATATCAGAGGCAGAAAATTTCTTTCCGTCTCCCCATAAAAGATTGTCTTTTAGGTGAAAACGATATTCCTGACCGCCTTTTTTTACTTCCCAAGAATTGGCGATAACCGGGATTATTTCTCCTTTTTCACTAATTGAAACCAGTCCGTTTGATATTTTTGCCGCCATTTCTTCTGGCGGATTATTTAAATCATAGTTGCCAACTAGACCGATTGTTTCCTCTCTTGTTAAGGCTACTTTTATATAAGGCGAGATTGAAAGAAATCCGATAATAACGAGAAAACTAATAAAAAAACTAATCGCTATAAGGCGACCATTTTTTTTAAAAAACTCTATGGCCAACCAATAGTAGTAACGAAATGCTTTTTTTTGAAACACGGTCATTTAACAAACAGATTAATAAGAGAGATGACGAAAAAAACAATGATAAAAATCACAGTCAACCAAAGGACAACTTTTTCTATCCCTCGCCTGGTTTGAAATCTTTCGCCACCCCCACCCCAAGCACTGCCCAACCCAGCCCCCCTTCCTTGAATCAAAATTAAAACTACGACGGCAATGCTTAAAACAATGTTAAGAACTAAAAGAAAATTTTTCATACCATTCTTTCAAGTAAATTAATAATGGTTGAAATCGAAAAGGCCGATAAAAAAATATTGGCTAATTGACTTACTTTTGCTGGAATAATAATAATTCCCCATAATGATAGACCGGAAAACTCCCAAGGTTTAATTTCAATCAAAGAAAATTTATTTAAGAAAAAATAGAGTGCTAAAGCATAAAAAACCACCGAAACCAAACCCAGAGTAATAATATTCAAGGGTAAAAGAATCAGTTTAGATATGGGAACAATTAGATAATAAATGGCGGCAATCACTAAAGCGGCTTTTAGATAAACTAACCAATCAGCCTCGATGACAAAACCTTTATTCCAAAGAGAAGTAAAGTAAATGGCAACGGCAGAAAAAATTATCTTGCGAAAGATTTTTTTCATATTCACCTTCTTGTCATCCTGAGCCCCGCGAAGCGGGGCGAAGGATCTAGTAAAATGTAATTTACGCTCCCGTCGGTCGCTAGATTCCTTGCTTCGCTCGGAATGACAATGGAGTAATTATATCAAAAATTCTCTCCTCCGAAGATGGAGGTGGTATTTCTTGGCAAACCGGTGAGACTCGTCGCGGATTAACCTGACGATATTAAAAACCTGATTTCTTTGAGGAAATCTGATTGTTGGATAACTATTTATTCCAATTACCAGTCGATCAGGATTTTTGGCGATACCTAAAACCGGAATCGGTTTATTTATTTTTTTCAACGTCTTAATAACTACATTTACCTGGGGCCGGCCGCCGTCAACAACTACCAAGTTTGGATACGGCCAATCGGTCTTGAATCTTCTCTCTATCACTTCTTTGAGACGGTCAAAATCAGACCTTAAACTCTGGTTTTTTATTTTAAAACGACGATATTCTTTTTTATCAATAACACCGTCGTTAAGAACTACCATCGATCCGACTTGATTTGACTCTTTGAGGTTGCTGATATCATAGGCTTCAATTCTGGTTAAATCGTCAAGCTTAGGAAAATATTTATTCATCTCTTGTAGAAACGCTGGAAGCTGATTATTTTTCTGTAAAGATAATTCATGAATTGTCCTTGCTTCAGATATGGGATGATTAATCAACCTTTCTAGTCTAAAAATTTTGTTTCTAATGGTGATGGCTTTTTCATAATCTTCTTTTTTAGTCGCTTCTTTCAGTTGTCGATAGAGTTCATTTAAAATACCAATCACGCCACCATTTAAAATCTTAACTACTTTTCTAATATTTTTCCGGTAAAGTCTTTTTAGGACAGGTCGAGACTTGTCCCTACTCTGATTAATAAAATTTGGACAGGGATTGCAAAGATTTATTTTTGAATAAAAACAGGCTGCTTTTGAGAGATTTTTTTGAGTACAAAAAGGGATAATGTGTCTAATATCGTTTATCAATGATTCAACCACCTTAACTGAAGAAAAAGGACCGAAATATAAGGACATATGGTCGTCTTCCTTACGCGATAAGAGAACTTTCGGGTATTCATCTTTTACTGTCACTTTTATATAAAGATAGCTTTTGTCGTCTTTCCAGACAACGTTATATTTTGGTCGATATTTTTTAATAAGTTGAGACTCTAAAATCAAAGACTGAAACTCGTTTTCGACAACAATAGTTTCTATGTGAGTAGAATTTGTGATAATCAATGATTCTTTACGATCTAATTTGGCATTTTCTAGGTGAGATTTTACCCGCGCTTTGATATTAACTGACTTACCGACATAAAGAACCTGTTCCCCTTTTTTAAAAAGATAGACGCCAAAGATTGAAGGAAGATTATGAATCTTTTCTCTAATAATCATTTTCTTAATTTCTTAATTATTAAAAAAAAGGCTATTCCTATAAAAGTACCCGTTCCTACTTTAATTCCTATTTCATAAAGTTGAGGAATAATAATTAGTTTTCGACTGTCAATTTCTTTATCAAAAACAAGAATCAAAACTTGCGCTTCATTGTTTTTATTCTTTTTGTCAACCGCATAATTAAACTCTACTGTCTTTTCCTCATAGGGAGCTAGAGAAAGAATTTTAGTTTTTTCTTTGTTTATTTTAAGATTTTTCCCTTTTATATCGACTGGAATTTTCCAAAGATAAATATTGCTGTTATTCTTGATAATAAACTTTCCAGAATAGTTTTTCCTGTCGGTAATTCTTAAAGGTAGACTAAAACCCTTTACACTAATTGATTTTTTCTCTATCGGGTCGTCTAAAGTGGCTTTAATGGAAATGTCTTTTGAGCCGCCGACTTTATACATCCCGACAGGCAGCGGATAGTCGGATTTTTTTCCGTGAATGGCAAAAACTATATGATTCAAGTCAAAAGAGGAAAAATAATCAATTCCCGAAGTATTTTCCCAGGTCGGGTCAACTGGAACCCAAAGACCGGCTTTTTCATTATAATATTCCGGCCAAGCATGAAGAACGTCGGAGACCAAAGAAAGAGGTTGAAGGCGCGGATCAAAAGAAAAACCGTAGCCTTCAATTTCTCGGGCCATTATACCCTTTTCTCTCGAAGCGCCAACAAAAAGGTCGGTAAATTCCAGACAAACTGCTTGATCAGGCCTTGATAAAACTCCATCAGCACCCAATCTTGAATTATTAGAATTGATTTTTTGGTAATTATATTTAAGACTGTTGACTGTGAAATTATATATGTCCTTTGCATTTGTCAAACCGTCTATTTTTTTTAGATTATTTATCATCCAATATTTTTGCGAGCTGAGAAGGTAGTTTTTTTGAGTTTGAACTATCTGTTCAATTACATCCTTTACCTCATCTCTAGATGTAGAAAATACCTGGATATAACTTCTAAAAGTAATTGTTTTTGATTCAAGAGGTTTTAAGAAATATTTTCCCAGATAATTGCCATCACTGTCTTGATAGACATTTGAAGGTTCTGGACTAATCGATTGAATAAATATTTTTTGATAAAGGCTATCTGGTGGAAAAGCGACCTCGGTAATAACCGGAAAAACTTCGGTGTTTTTTAAATGATAAATCAACTCAGCCTTATATATTTGGGTCTCTCCAAAAACAGCGTAAATAGTTTTTTCTGTAGGATTATCCCAGATAATTTGATTTCCGGAAATAATATTTGGCCTTGGTTTAGCAATTGAGATTTTTTTATCTCCATCCTGAGGTAAACTAACAATCACTTTATAACTACCACCTTCTTTGTTTTCAATAACAGGTAAAACTACTTCCCAGACCTTGCCGTTAATTTGAAAAAGATTGGACTGGTCGAAGTTAAGGTAAAAATTATTGACTGTGTCTCGACCGACATTGGGATTTGAAAACTCCATCTCAACCTTGGTATTACTTTCATCGGTTATTATTTTAGGAGCAATTAACCCATGGTCATCTGAAGACTGGAGATTGCTTGTCGTGAATGATTTGGGAAAACTAATAGCAAACTTATTGACATAGACATCGCCCTTGAGATTGGTAATTTTAATATTAAATTTGACTTTGGAGGTCAATTTTTCTTTAAATTCCGAAAGATCATATTCAACTTGGTAATCAGTTTTAAAATCAGCAGCAAAAACGCGACCCGCTGTCATCCTGAGGAGGAGCAAAGCGACGACGAGGGATCTAATAATAAACCTTTTCACTTTTAACCTGCCTGCCGGCAGGCAGACTTTTAACTTATAACTTTTCTTAAATACTGACCTGTATAAGAAGATTTTACCTTAACAATACCATTAATTTCACCTTGATAAATAACACTTCCTCCCTTTTCCCCTCCTTCTGGACCTAAATCAATAATGTACTGACAGTTTTTAATGACGTTTAAATTATGCTCAATAACAATCACCGTATTGCCTCGATCAACCAATTCATAAAGAGTATTGAGAAGCTTCTCGATGTCGTAGAAATGAAGACCGGTCGTCGGTTCGTCTAAAATGTAAAGGGTTCGGCCGGTCTCGCGACGGGAAAGTTCGGTTCCCAATTTTAATCTTTGAGCTTCCCCTCCTGACAAAGTTGGGGCGGGTTGACCCAATTCCAAATATCCAAGGCCGGTTTTTTGCAAGAAATTGAGTTTGGAAAAAACCTTAAAATGACTGCTGAAAAAGTCAGCGGCTTCGTCAACCGTCATTTTTAATATTTCATAAATATTTTTTCCTTTATATTTAACCTCCAAAGTCTCCTGATTATATCTTTTACTACTACAGACGTCACAAGTGATGTAAACGTCTGCCAAAAACTGCATCTCAATCTTTAAGACGCCGGCTCCCTGACATTTTTCGCAGCGACCGCCTTTGACGTTAAAAGAAAATCTGCCTTTTTGGAAACCGCGTTCTCTAGCATCAATAGTGGTAGCAAAAATCTCTCTTATTTCGTCAAAAAAACCAACATAGGTGGCTGGATTCGATCGCGGGGTGCGGCCGATTGGCGATTGATCGACCAGATAGACTCGATCCAAATATTGATAACCTTCTAAGCGCTCAAACTGACCGATGCTTTCTTGATAATAACCGTCAAGATAGTATTTTAAGGCAGGATAGAGAGTATCGGATATAAGTGAAGATTTGCCACTCCCGGAAACACCGGTGATACCAATTAAATTGCCTAAAGGCAGTCTAATATTAATGTTTTTTAGGTTGTATTGTTTTGCTCCTTTGAGAATAATTTCTCCTTGGACTTTCGTCAGTTTCTTTTGATTAATGCCTATTTTTTTCCTGCCAGACAGGTATAAGCCTGTCAGGTTTTTGTCTTTTTTTATCTCCGCTAAGCTGCCGGTAAAAACCACTTTCCCTCCATTTTTGCCGGCTTTAGGCCCAAGCTCAATAATATAGTCACCAGACTCTATTGTTTCCTGATCGTGTTCAATAATTATCAAGGTATTACCCAAATCGCGAAGATTTTTTAGAGTTTTTATAAGTGCGGAGACATCTCTCGGATGAAGACCGATAGACGGTTCATCTAAGACATATAAAACCCCAGTGAGACCGCTGCCGATTTGGGAGGCTAAACGGATTCTCTGTAGTTCACCACTGGATAAACTTTCGGCTCGGCGACTTATGGTTAGATAAGATAAACCGACGCTAGTTAAAAAATTAAGTCGGGTGAAGATTTCTTTACTGATAGACCTGGCGATTTCTTTTTCATAAGGACTTAGTAAATTCATCAGTTCTTTGGAAAAATATTGACAAAGATTATCTATTGATCTATCAGACATTTGAGAGATGTTTTCTTCTCCGATTGTGACCGATAAAATTTCCGGTTTTAATCGGGCTCCACGACAAAACTTGCAGACTTCTTCTCTCATATATTTCTGGATTTCGTTTTGACTCCAGTCGCTTTGAGTTTCAAAATATCTTCTTTCCAACTCTTTAACAACACCGGTGTATTTCTCATAGATGACGGTCGAGTGGCCGTAACGATTGGTTCCTGGAACCCGATAGACTTTGTCCGTACCATAAAGAAGAATTTTTATTTCTTTATTTAATAATTTATTTATTTGTTTATTTAAGTCGATACCTTCTTCTTCGCAGACTCGTTTTATTAATCTGACATACCAGGTTTCGTGAAAAAATAAATTGCTAAAAGGGATCAAACCGCCTTCAAGAATACTTAAATTTTCATTAATGATCAGTTTTGGGTCGACGGCAAAAACAGTGCCGATACCACGGCAGTTTTCGCAGGCACCAAGAGGCGAATTAAAAGAAAACATTCTTGGTTCAAGCTCAGATAAAGAAATATTGCATTTTGGGCAGGAAAATTTTTCTGAAAAAAGGTGTTCTTCTTTATTAAAACCAACTATGACCAAACCATCGGATAAGTTTAACGATTGTTCAATGGCAGTTCTTAGACGCGACCTGAAATTAGAAACAAAAACTTCGCTTTTCAACTCTTTATAACTGGCATTAACCTGATCAATAATTACCTCTATGTTATGTTTGTTAGTTTTAACTAAATCGATCTCCTCATTCAAATCTTTTTGTTTGTTGTCAACTCTAACTTTTGTATATCCCTTGCTTTTTAAATTTTCAAACAGGTCTTTAAACTCTCCTTTTTTTGCCCGCACTACCGGTGAAAGAATCACGAATTGATGAGGTTTAATCTTATCATTCTGAACGTGTTTCTGAATCTTTTGAATAACTTTGTCGATAATTTCATCAAGAGACATCTTGCTGATTTCCCGGCCGCATTTGGGACAATGAGGATGGCCGACCCGGGCAAAAAGCAGTCTGAAGTAATCATATATTTCTGTAATGGTTCCAACGGTTGATCTGGGATTTCGGTAAGCGCCTTTTTGATCTATTGATATTGAAGGAGACAGACCTTCGATAAGGTCAACGTCTGGCTTATCCATGATTCCCAAAAACTGCCGGGCATAAGCAGAAAGAGATTCAACATAGCGCCGTTGACCTTCGGCATAGATAGTGTCAAAAGCCAGAGATGATTTGCCGCTCCCGGAAATACCGGTGATAACAACTAATTTATTCTTGGGAATATCGACTGAAATATTTTTTAGATTATGTTGTCTAGCTCCTTTAATGCGTATGTAATCCATAGGTCAATTTTTAATATCTTTTACCTTATCTCTAATCTTAATCGCCATTTCAAAATTTAATTCCTCTGCTTGTTTTCTCATTTCTAGCTCTAATTTTTTGACAACTTTTTTCTTATCATATGGGGTCAAACTTTCAGATTTGATTTTTTCCAGATAATCATAATCAAAAGTTCTGTCTGATAACAAAAACGCTTGTTCTTTATTAATGATTTTTTCTCTGATCGGCTTGTAAATTGTCTTT
>PFOE01000094.1 GCA_002792355.1 Candidatus Roizmanbacteria bacterium CG_4_10_14_0_2_um_filter_36_35
CTATTTCGATAATTATATTCCTTTTGGGAGGACTGCGAAGATTATTCTCGATTTTAGACAGGTAAGTATTATCAATAGAAACTACTTCTGTTAACTTTTTCAGAGTGACGCCGGATTTTAAACGATATTGTCTTAATAAAGCTCCAAATTCCATAAGTTGCCAATTTGTCAACTATTTTACCAAATAGATTCTATTTATGCAATAAACTATATAATCGGTTTTAATTATGGAGAATCATTTTGTCGAAAGTCGAAAAACGAACAATTCACGTCCGTTGCTTAAAATCGCCTTTGGTTTTTTAGGCATACCCGCGGGAACATTAGGTAAAGTAGCCATAGACGCATTGACAATCCATAAACTAAGCCCCGCAACAGAGATAGCAATACCTCTTAGTTTCGTTGCAATTTTTACAGCTTTAGCACTATCATATATAGGTCTATATATAGATGCGAAGGCTGTATCTAGTTCAAGCCCAAAAAAAATATATCCAAAAAGAAAAATCAAAAATTAATTTAAAACCATCGTGGAGTTTTTTTCAAATATTTTTTGTAATCTTTCCCAAACTTTTTTTTCAAAGTCGGTTCTTCGTAAAGAGTGATAAATAGGTGGAAAAATCCAGCCAAGAGAAACAAATAAGTTAATAACATAAGATGGCCGAAAAAGAAAAAATATCCTAATAAAATAACTAGGACGCTGATATACATCGGATTTCTCGTGTATTGATATAAGCCTTTAATGACTAAATTTTTCGGTGGTTGAGTCGGAACTGGCGTGCCTTTACCTAAGAAATGGAACAATCCGGCGCAATATAACCAACATCCTCCTCCAGCCATAATCAAAATCACTCCTAGTATTTTTAATACTAAAAACGAATAAACCGACAAGAAAAAATATGAATTTAAGCGGATAAAAATCAGCGGAAAAACAAAAAAAACTGACAAACCATAAAGAAAAGCAATAAATAAGGTAAGGGGCTTCATCAAGCAGGGGCGGAGGGAGTCGAACCCCCATCTAAGCTTTTGGAGAGCCCAATTCTGCCATTGAACTACGCCCCCTGTTTCAAACTATCGTTTTTGTTACGCTTCTTTGTGTGCCCGGAGAGAATTGAACTCTCAATTTCAGCCTCCGCAGGGCTGCGCTCTATCCGTTAAGCTACGGGCACATGTACTTTACCAGCTATCTTTTCTCCAAGAGCGTATCCATATTGTACAATTTTTTCCTTCAGATATACATTGTAATACTTTACAAAACAAATACCTCCGTAATTTCTTCTAAATTTTTTTTCTTTACTTCTTGACTTTCTGTATATTTTTTCAAATTGGTTAGTTGGAATGCTAAGAAGTTTGGACCAATAAGCCTTTATTTCTTTCACTTTGTGATAATAATGCAAATGTAATCTTATTCTAAATTTGCTTTCATCCAGTTTATAACATTGTCGTAATAGATTGATAAAAAGCAAGATTAATTTGGGATCGGTATTGGCAAATTGTAAGGCGCCTCTCACTTTGGTACCTTCTGCCCAATATAACAGAGAAAGTATCGCTTTTCTTGTTTCATGATTAATCTGTATTTTAGAAACTTCGTTTTTAGCTTCCTTAATAATTTGACTTACGATTTTTTCTCTTTTTCTTTTATTTCCTTGAGCTCCTAAAGGCTGTATTTCTTTAATCCAACGAATCCTGTCAAGTCTACTGAATTTAGCCGGTCTTTTTACTCCACGAATCCATTCATGCAATGTACTTTTAG
>PFOE01000100.1 GCA_002792355.1 Candidatus Roizmanbacteria bacterium CG_4_10_14_0_2_um_filter_36_35
TTTTTCTTTCCCTCTCATTAATATAATTCATCTTCACATACACAATTCTTCCCCTACTCTTAAGTAAATCGTAAATTTCTCCAACCTTCTCTCCCCACTCAAAACATAAAATATTACCAGGCTTTAGGAATTTTTCAATTCCTAGATATTTGAACTCTTCTTTTTCTTCAATCTGGTATAAATCAAAATGATAAAAATTACCATACTCATAAAAGATGACAAAAGTCGGAGAAACAATGTTTTTGATACCAAGGCTTTTACCAATTCCTTTGACAAAAACCGTTTTACCGACTCCCAATTCGCCTTCAATGATAAAAACAAGGGGTCTACGTTGTACGGACAATTCATGAATTGTCCCTATTTTATTTAAAATGGATCCCGCAACTTTTTTTGTTTCTTCTGGTGATTTAGAAACAAATGATTGAGATTTTGTAAAATTAACATCGCCTTTTCTTAAAATCCTAATTTCCTGTTCAGTTAAATCGATCACCGTCGATGGTTTATTTCTTGGCAACTTTCCAGCATCAACAATTAAATCAATTAATTTTCTTTTATTTCCCGGAAGCTTTGCCAATAATGTTTTTATTGAATAATGAGGAAACCGATTCGATAGATTAGCCGAGGTCGCTGTCAGAGGTTTACCAAACCGCTTTACCAATATTTCAATGTATTGATACATTGTAAGTCTTATTCCTAAAGTTCCTCTTTCTGATTTAAGTAGGGAACAAACATGTTTGTTCCCTACATCATGTTTTGACTTTAAAATAACTGTAAAAGGGCCGGGAAGGATTTGTTTGAGAGTTGTCAGCTGTTGATTGTTAATTGTTACTAACTGGTCAATCATTTTAAAATTTGAAACAAAAACCGAAATTGCTTTGCCGGGCGGACGATTTTTAAAATCGATCAATTTTTTAACGGCCTGTTCGTTAGTCGCATCAGCTAACAACCCGTAAACTGTATCCGAAGGAAAAACCACTAAACCGCCTTTCTTTAATATTTCTATAGTAATAGAAATTACTTCTGAATAATTTTTTTTTGTCAACTTTATTAACATGTTGTTTTTGTCATTTCGAGCACTTCGACTTCGCTCAGTGTAAACTCCGTCGAGAAATCTTTATATAATTGGGTCTATAATAATAGGATCCTTCGACTCGCTTCGCTCTCTCAGGATGACAGTAAGTCTAAGGATAATTACTGTCATTTTATCAAAATTCTGCTAAAATAAGCTATGGCTAACAATAAAAACCAAAAAATAAAAATTAGAGAATTTAAACTTAACTTTAATTTGAGAAATATTTTCGTTTTTATTTTCATTTTCTTTTTTTTAGTTTACGTCTACCGGTCAATCGGCTCCCAGATAAAACAGGTGCTTCCGGAAAAATCGCTTACCACAATCGTCCAAGAAGCCAAGCAAGGCAAAATTAAAAAAGTTGATGTCATTGATAATAGAATTATTGCTTATTATAAAGACGACAAACTGGCAGTTACTTATAAAGAAACCACTGACAGTTTTACCAAAATTCTTCAAGATAATAAAATAAACCTCAATGCGATTGAAATCAACGTCAAAGATACTCAATCTTCAACAGGTCTATCTAACTTGTTAGGAAATCTCTTGCCGACGATATTAATGGTAGCTTTTTTTATTTTTTTATTTCGCCAAGCCAAAGGAGCTCAAGACTCGGTCTTTTCTTTTGGTCAATCCCGGGCTAAAAGATTTTCCAAATCTTTGACAAAAACCAAATTTACCGATGTTGCCGGTGTCGATGAAGCCAAAAAAGAACTCGAAGAAGTGGTTGACTTTTTGAAAAATCCAGAAAAATATAAAAAATTGGGAGCTCGGACCCCAAAAGGGGTTCTTTTAGTCGGACCATCGGGTTGCGGAAAAACACTTTTGGCCAAGGCCGTTGCCGGTGAAGCCAATGTTCCTTTCTTCTCAATTGCAGGATCTGAATTTATGGAAATGCTTGTTGGAATTGGCGCGGCTCGTGTCCGAGATCTTTTTGACAATGCCAAAAAAAGTGCTCCCGCGATTATTTTTATTGATGAAGTCGATGCCATCGGCCGAGCTCGATCAGCCGGGATGATGCCTTCCCATGATGAACGGGAACAAACTCTAAATCAGATCCTTGTCGAGATGGATGGTTTTACACCAAGCGAACAAGTAGTTGTTATTGCCGCCACCAACCGAGGCGACCTTCTAGATACTGCTTTGCTTAGACCGGGACGCTTTGACAGAAGAATCATTGTTGATTTTCCCGATATTGAAGGAAGAAAGGCAATCGTGAAAATTCACGCCAGAGGCAAGCCATTTGATGCGACTGTCAACTGGGATAAAGTCGCCAAAAGAACTGTTGGATATTCCGGAGCCGATCTTGAAAATATGCTTAATGAAGCGGCTATTAATGCGGCTCGGGCGGTCCGAGAAAAAATTAGCATGGAAGATATTGAAGAAGCAGCTACTAAAGTCAAACTCGGTCCGGAAAAAAAACGTCTTCAGTCTGACTTGGATAAAAAATTAACCGCCTATCATGAAGCCGGCCACGCGATTGTGTCTCATTTTTTACCACACACCGATCCGGTTCATCGGATTTCTATTGTTTCCCGAGGAATGGCTCTTGGATATACTTTAATTCCGCCAGCTAAAGATAAACTTCATGAAACCAAAACTAATTTGCTGGAAAAAATTTCCGTGATGATGGGAGGACGGGCGGCCGAACAGATAATTTTTGATGAGGTGACAACCGGCGCCGCCAACGATTTTGATCAAGCTACTAATATTGCCAAAGCCATGGTAATCGAATACGGCATGAGTGATTTAGGACCCATAAATTATGGTCCGACTATGGACGTTACTGAGTGGGGAAAAAGTTATTTTGAGCAATCTTCTGTTTCTCAAGAAATGATGGCTAAAATAGATAGTGAGGTAAAAAAAATTATTACCAGTTGCTTCGATAGAGCTGTTGACATCATTAAAACTAAGAAGAACCTTTTGGATAAAACTGCCGAGGAATTAATTAAAAAAGAAGGTCTGGATGGAGATGAGTTTGTTAAGATAGTTGGCAAGAAGGAAAAAACATCATAAGATTCAAATCAACGAATGAAATACTAATCAACTAATTAGTAGATTAGGATCGATTCGTAGATTAGAATCATATTTATGCCAACTCTCTTACTAATAGATGGCAACGCTATTATGCACCGCGCCTACCACGCCCTACCTCCTTTTAAATCGGCTGATGGAACGCCGACCAACGTTGTTTACGGTTATCTTTCCATGCTTAACAAAGTTATCACAGATTTTAAACCCGACTATTTAATTTCTTGCTTTGACACTCCGCGCCCGACTTTCAGAAATAAACTTTTTAAAAAGTATCAGATTCAGCGACCAAAAATTGAAGATGAATTTATTGTTCAAATTCCTTTAGTTAAGGAGGCTCTAGATGCGGCTGGAATTGAAAGGCTAGAAAAAGATGGTTTTGAGGCTGATGATTTAATCGGAACTATAACAAGAATCTTTGAAACTAATAAATTTAGAATTATTATTCTCACTGGAGACAAAGATATTTTCCAGTTGATAACTGATAATGTATTTGTCGCTGCGCCTCAACTGGGATTAGCTAATATTAAAATTTTTAACAGTTCAGAAGTAGAAAAAAAACTCGATGTTTCTCCGAATCAAATTATAGAATATAAGGCTTTAGCCGGCGATCCATCCGACAATTATCCCGGTGCTTCTGGTATTGGACCAAAAACAGCTTCAAAACTAATACATCAGCTTGGAACTGTTGATAATATTTACAAAAATCTCGATAAAATCAATTCTGAGAAAATCAAAACCATCCTTGAAAAAGAAAAAGAAAATGTCTATCTCTCAAAAAAACTGGCGATGATACTGACCGACGTTGATATCAATCTTGATATCGAAAAGTTAAAGTTCAAAGGTTTTGACAAAAAACTGAAAGACTTCTTGGAAAAATATCAAATGGATTCGCTTATCCGTAGAATCTTTAACCAAAGACTGAATACGAAAAAAGAAGAAAAGAAGAAAAGCAGTGATCAAATAGGTTTGTTTTAATAATTTTGTTATAATAAGAATAGCTCTTTTAAAGTAGTATTATCAAACATTAGCGTATGTGCCCCGCTCAGCGGGGTAACGAGGAGAGGGCTTATCGATTAACAGCGGATACCCTCAAGATCTAAGTTAGATCTTTGGTGTTTTCCTTGAAAACCTTGAAGCAATTCAAGAAACAAAAGGAAACAATTAACTTACTACTTCGACCGACGAGGCTTTAGCGAAGTCGGCCTTCTAAAGGGCTTCATTATAAGTTTATTATCGTCATTTCGACCCGGTCGTTTCACTCCCTGGGATGACAAAGGAAGAAATATGTGTGGAATTTTTGCTGTTGTTAACGATAAAACCAATAATGCCGCTCAAACGGTTTTGACCGGATTAAAAAAGTTAGAGTACCGTGGTTATGACTCTTGGGGAATTGCCATCAAACCAGGCCGTTCCACCGAAGCGGTGGACAGACTACAGGTTGAAAAACATATTGGTAAAATCGGCGAGGCAAAAACCAACCTGCCAAAAGGAAAGATTGCCATCGGTCATACCCGCTGGGCGACTCACGGCGGCGTCACTGATGAAAACGCTCATCCACATCTTGATTGTCATCAACAAATTGCTGTAATCCATAATGGCATTGTCGAAAACTATCTGGAATTTAAAGAAGAATTAATAAAAAAAACCCATAAATTTTCTTCTGAAACAGACACCGAAGTAATCGCCCACCTGATTGAGGAAAAAATGCGTCCCAGTGTCATTCCGAGCGAGGAACGAAGTGACGAGTCGAGGAATCTTGAAAAAGCAGTTTTTGAAACTTTTAATTCTCTCGTTGGTAGTAACGCCATCGGAGTCATTGATTTTGAATCAGAAACGATTATTGCCTGTCGAAACGGATCACCACTCGTTGTTGGTGTAGACGAAAAAAATCATCAATTTTTTTTAGGGAGCGATGTACCGGCTTTTTTGAAACATACCAATCGTGTCCATTTCTTGGACGACGGAGAAGCCGTGGTTATCACTAAACAAGGCGTCAAACTTTTTAATGTCAAATCAGGACAAGAAAAGAAATTAATTCTTCAACAACTCGATTGGCAGCTTGAAGATGCCGAAAAGGGCGGTTTTCCTCATTTCTTACTCAAAGAAATTATGGAACAGAAAGAAACTATTGCCAAAATTGCCTCGATTAATGAAAAAGAAATTCTAGAGATTGCTAATCTAATTAGACAGGGATTCAGAACGGTTTTGATTGGCTGCGGCACTGCTTCTTATTGTGCTTTAGCTGGAAAATATTTTTTTGCGAATACCGGATTTGAATCACAGACGTACGGAGCTTACGAGTTCTTACCTTTTTCACAATTCGCCAATAATAAGACTCTAATTATTGCTATTTCTCAATCCGGAGAAACTGCCGATACTTTGATTGCGGTTCGAGCTGCTAAAAAGCAGGGTGCTAAAATCGTTGCTGTTGTTAATTCACGCGGATCAACTTTGGAAAGATTAGCCGACATTGTTTTGTCTGTTGGCGCTGGTCCGGAAATTGCTGTTGTTTCCACCAAAGCATTTACTGCCCAATTAGTTACCCTTTACTTACTGGCTGAAGCTACTTCTAATAAATATGAACCAGGAAAGAAAAAAATAAAAGAATTGAGTAAAGCTTTGCACAATTGGCTGAATAAACAATTGACTAATCGATTAATCGACTTAGCAAAAGAACTAATAGATCAAGAACATATTTATCTTATTGGTAAACATTTAAACTATCCGGCAACATTAGAATTTGCTTTAAAACTCAAAGAATCTTCCTATATCCATGCCGAACCTTTTGCTGCTGGAGAACTTAAACATGGAGTTATTACCCTCATCCAAAAGGGTACGCCTTGTTTTGTCTTGGCATCCAATGACGAAGTTAAAGGAGAAATCCTATCTTCTGCCGCCGAACTTAAAGCCCGAGGCGGAAGAATCATTGGTATCGCTCCTTTTAATTCTTATGAATTTAACGAGGTAATTCAAACGCCTGACTTGGGTGAATTGACAATTTTTGCCAACATAATTGTTGGTCAACTGTTGGGTTATTATCTTGGCGTCGGCCGTGGCGCCGACCCCGACAAACCCCGTAACCTGGCAAAAAGCGTAACGGTGAAGTAGTAAAATGATATGTAATGAAAAAAATAATTAGCGTTCTGACAGCGTTGTTTATCTTATCTCAAATAGTCATCAATCGTAAATCGTTTAATCTTAAATCTCTTTCTCTATTTCCGACACCGACGATGTGTAGGGAACAGGCATGCCTGTTCCCTACCGTTAAAGTTGCTCGGGTCGTTGATGGGGACACAATTGAAACTGAAAATGGACAAAAAATCCGCTACATTGGTATTAACTCTCCAGAACTCCATGATCCGAGACGACCGGTCGAATGTTTTGCTCAAGAAGCTTATGAAGAAAATAAGAAACTCGTCGAAGGAAAAACCATTCGTCTGGAGAAAGATATCTCTGAAACCGATAAATATAAAAGGTTACTGCACTATGTTTATATAAATGATATCTTTATTAACGATTATCTTGTCCGTCAGGGATTTGCTCAAGTCTCAACTTTTCCTCCCGACGTCAAATATGTCCAACAATTCTTAGAGGCAGAAAAAGAAGCAAGAGAAAATAATAGAGGACTGTGGAAAGATTGCCCGCTAAAACCTCCGAGGTAGTAAGAGATAGATTTTTATAATCTTTACTTTAGTTTGTATCCTATCTTTTGTTAACTATATAATCTATAAAAGCTTTGGGTTCCTCGGAGGTTGAGTGGTGGTAAATAAGACATAAGACACCCTAAGGGTGTCCAAGGTTTCTCTTGCCTAGTCACCCTAAGGGTGACTAATTATGCTTAAATTAACCTCCGCGGTTCCCAAATAAATAGTTCTTTATAGTCGTAAATAGATGGAATACATTATCTGTTGAAGGATAAATTAAACTTATTCTCTTACAACTGCGGCGGTTTTTCTTATGTATTCATTAACGCAAAGATCGGTGCAAAGATAAGCATAAAGATTGAGTCAAAAATCCATTCGCTTTCCAGTCCGTCAATCAGAGCTTCTGCCATGTTAGTGATAATTACTAACCTACTACATTATATTAATATAATGTAGTAAAATCAACTTTCCTTAGTCACTAGCCAAGCCCCAAAGAGAGTAATAATTGTTCCGACGATTAATATCAGGCTAAATCCCTCTCCTAAGATAATATTTGACCAGATCATTGTGGTTCCCGGAGCTAAATATAGAATCAGGGAAGCTATAAGCGGGGAGCCGTATAAGATAGCATACTGTTGTAAAAAATAGACCGTCACCGTTCCTATCAAAACTACATAAAAAAGGGCCCAGACAAGAGTCAAAGAAAGATTACTCCCCCAATACTTTATTAATGACACTTCCCTAAATGAAAACAGTAAACTTACGAGCATCGTCGTAAATATAAAAGCGACCGTCAACCATAAGGGCGAATATTTCTTTAAAAAATTTTTTGACAAAACATTGTAATAAGAAAAACTAATAACCCCAACAAAAATTAATAAATTACCTATAACTGCTTGTTTTGTTAGTCCGTGGTTAAACAAAGGCAAAGAAATCACTAAATTGGCACCAATAAAACCAATAATAATCCCCAAGACTTTTTTAAAAGTCAGTTTTTCTTTAAGAAGATAAAAAGAGATTATGACGACGACAACCGGTGAGAAAGATTGAATAACTTGTCCTGTTGCTGCCGTAGTCATTTTTATCCCAAAGGCAAAAAGGATAATATTAAATGTAGAAAAAAGAGAAAACCAGATTAAACGAAGATTGTCTTTTTCTAATTTTGGTTTCGTCGATAAAAAAATCGGAAGGATTATCAAAAAAGAGAAAAAAAAACGAATAAAAGTATAGCTGAAAGGCGGAATTGAACTAACAGCTAGTTTAACATAAGGAGAATTAGCCCCTCCTAGTACTGCTACAATCAAAACCGCTATTAAAGCTTTTGCCTTATCGCTCATATTTAATTCGGATAATGACAGCGTTTATATTTCTTTCCGCTTCCACACCAACACGGATCGTTTCTACCTATTTTTTTGTGAGAAGACACGACTGGTTGAGCTAGTTTTTCCTTGCCCTCCGAAGCTTTAGCATAGGAGGGTTTTTGAGTAAAAGGATCAACGGCTGAAGCAGATTTGTAGACAGCCGGCAATTCTTGTTTCTTTTGCTCGACCACCGGCCCTTGGACTTCAACTTTCAACAACCTTCTTGATACTTCAAAATTAATATCGCCGATTAATTTCTCAAACATCGAGTAAGCTTCATTTTTGTAGGCAACCAAGGGATCTATTTGAGCATAGCCGCGAAGATTAATGCCTTCTCTCAAATCTTCAATTGCAGTAAGATGATCCATCCAGTATTTATCAATCGTCGACAAAAATATCGCTTTGATTACTTCTATCCAGAGTTTTTTTCCTAATTTCTTTTCTCTAATCTTAAACTCTTGTTTAACATTATCAATGAGAAAATCAATAAGCTTTTCTGTTTGTTTTTCTTTTAAGTAAGGAGTGATTTCTTTGTCACTGACAGTCAAAATGAGATTTAATTCTTGAACTAATTTTTTTGTATCTTCAGCTGACAAACCGGCCTCAGGTAGTAAATAAGCATTAATTAAATTATTTATTTCTTCTGTAAAGACCTTGTAAATAGTTTCATAAAAATCCTCGTTCTCACTGCCAAATAAAATTTTCTTCCGTAAAGAATAGACAATCTCTCTTTGTTTATTCAATACGTCGTCGTAATCAACCAGGTGTTTTCTGATATCGAAGTTAAAACCTTCGACTTTGACCTGAGCTTGTTCAATCGCTTTTGAAACCATTGAGTGGGAAAGCGGTTGATCTTTAGGAAAATTAAGAAAGTTCATGATTTTTGATATTTGTTCTCCGCCAAAGATCCTCATCAAGTCGTCTTCCAGAGAAACAAAAAAAGTCGATTGCCCCGGATCTCCCTGACGGCCAGATCTTCCTCGAAGCTGATTATCAATCCTTCTTGACTCGTGTCTTTCAGTTCCAAGAACGTATAAACCACCCAACCTAACCACTTCATCGTGTTTTTTCTGCCATTCTTTTGTTTCTTCTCTATTTTCTCCTCCAAGAATAATATCAACTCCCCGACCCGCCATATTAGTAGCAACGGTGATCGCGCCTTTTTCTCCGGCTTTGGCAATTATTGCCGCTTCTCTTAGATGATTCTTGGCATTCAAAAGTTCATGAGGAACGCCTTTTTTCTTTAAAAGCGAAGACAAGAGTTCGTTCTTTTCAATCGAAGTTGTTCCAACCAGGACCGGCCGACCGACTTTATAATTATTAGCAATTTCTTCAACAACGGCATTATATTTAGCTCTTTCTGTTTTATAGATCATATCAGGCTCGTTTTTTCTTATCATTGGCAGATGAGTCGGTATGGAAACAACATCAGCTTTATAGATTTTGTGAAACTCTTCTGCTTCAGTCGAAGCTGTTCCGGTCATACCGGCTAACTTTCTATACATGCGAAAATAATTTTGCAAAGAAACCGTCGCCAAAGTTTTTGATTCACGCTGAATGGAAACTTTTTCTTTGGCTTCAATCGCTTGATGAAGACCCTCTGAAAACCGACGACCATATAAAAGTCTTCCGGTAAATTCATCAACAATAATCACCTCATTGTCTTTGACAATATAATCTTTGTCTAACTTAAAAAGTGTGTTAGCCTTTAAAGCTGCTTCAATATGGAAAAGGGTGTCGAAATCTTTTTCATAGATATTTGAAACACCAATCAAACTCTCAATTTTTTTGATGCCGGTTTCTGTTAAATTAGCAGTTCGTAATTTTTCATCGATTATATAATCGCTTTTAGAGTTTATCTGATTGACGATTTGGGCATAACGGTAATATTTAGAAGTGTCTTCTTCGTAAGGAGCAGAGATGATATGTGGCGTTCTGGCTTCGTCTATAAGAACTGAGTCGGCCTCGTCTATGATGGCAAAATTAAAATCCCGCTGGACTAAATCGTTCGGATTTTGCGCCATATTATCACGGAGGTAGTCAAAACCAAATTCGCTGTTGATTCCATAGTTGATGTCGGCTTCATAGGCTTCTTTTCGCGCAATCGGCCGAAGGTGTTTCAAACGCCAATCTCCCACATCCCTGTCTTCGTATTTAGGATCAAAAATAAAAGACTTATCAGAAATCATAGAAGCGGTCTTTAACCCTAAGAAATTAAAAACCATTCCCATCCAGCCGGCATCGCGCCGAGCCAGATAATCGTTGACTGTCACCAAGTGGGTTCCATATCCAGTTAAAGTATTTAGATATAAGGCCGGAACCGCCGATAAAGTTTTACCCTCGCCGGTTTTCTGTTCGGCAATCTTGCCTTCGTGAAGGGCAATACCTGCCATCAGCTGGACATCAAAATGGCGTTGGCCGAGGATTCTTCGAGCGGCCTCCCGCGCGAGAGCGAACACCCATGGAAGAATTTCATTTAGTTTATTACTGTCACCGTCGACAATTTCTTTTAATTTATTGGTTTCCTTAGAAAAATCATTATCTTTTAAAACTCTTGCTTTATCTTCAAGTTTATTGATTTCTTCTACTTCTTTACTTAAACGACTAATTTCTCTTTGGTTATAGTCGAAGAATTTAGTTAAAAAGTTGAACATAGGGCCTTTCGTCATTTCGAACGAAGTGAGAAATCTAGCGAAGCGTAAACTTCGTTTACTAGATCCCTCGCTTCGCTCGGGATGACACGGGGTGTCACTTCATAAAGTATTCTTGAGGTACAATCAAAATCTTTTCCGTTGAGTATTCATTATTTTTTTCATCACCATTAACTTTAACGACAAAATGAATACTGTCGCCCTCTTTTATTTTAGAAAAACCAATCCGTTCCGTTTCGAGAGTTTTAATATTTACTATCTGCTGTTTTGTAGAAGTTTCTATACTCAAAGTGTATACGGTCTTATCAGCGGCCATGACTTTGATAGTGTAATCATCTGCTTTAACTTCGCTTATTTTTCCGTCTCCGGCTAAAAATTGCTTATCGGTAAAAACTGAATTAGCGGTTATTGTTTTATCATTGATGACTCCTGTGGCAATGACGTAATCATCTTTCTTTATATCTTCACTGCTTATTTCTTTTTGCTGGGCTCCTGTAATCTGATAATATTTGGTTAAACCGCTGTCTTGGAACTTAATATTAAAATCGTTTTGTTCGCTATTCTTAATTTTTACAGTTGACTCTGATCTATCGGTAACCCGACCGGCAATAGCTTTATTGTTTTTTTTCCTGATTTCTGCCACCTTGTTGGCGACTTTTTCCTTTAAATCCTGAATGGCATTTTCTTCTGTTGTTGTTATTTTTGGTGTGATAGTTGGCGTCAATGTTATTGTTTGCCCAACTACTGTTGCTGAAGCAAATAACCCTATTAACAATGTAACTATGGAACAATGTATTAATTTAATTCTCATAGTTCTTCCCTTAAATAATAAATCTTCAAGTCTTTTTCTTGAGTTCTTGATTGTTTGTCACTGGGATAAACGACTAGTTTAATGACGTTTTCTCCTAAAGCCAGAGGAAAATCAATAGAGAAATCCTCTTTTTCATTTTTAAAGACAAGGTCTTTGATAGGTGATTGGAGTACGATTAGTGAATCTTTAGAAACTTTTCCTTTTATCGTCACGGAGTTTTTGTCAAAGATTGAACCGTCATTTGGTTCAGTTACTTCTAGCGTCGTAACGCTAATATTGGTTTTAACCGCAGACTGTGTATTCGCGCCTGTTGGAGCAATTACTTTGTTTTTATTAAGTTGTATTTCTTTGTTTTTTACTATCAGAAAAAACGCCAAAATCCCACCAAAAGCAATTCCCAAAAATACGGCTATAATTGTTTCTTTTTTCATAAGTGGTTGTCATTGCGAGTCCCGATTTAGTCGGGACGAAGCAATCTCTCAATTTTGAGATTACTTCGTCACTTCGTTCCTCGTAATGACATTAAGACATTTGGTAATTTGTTAATTATATCATCTACATTATACCAATATCCTGAACTCTTAAAAAGTTCATCGGCAGTTAATTTTAACAAAACTGATGCAAATACAGCTGAATCAAAAACATTACTCTTTGTGTAAAAAGATGTTGCCAAACCAGCTAAGACGTCACCTGTCCCTCCTTTAGTCAATCCGGCGTTACCACCTTCAACAATATAAGTGCTTTTTCCGTCAGAAATAATATCTACAATAGCCTTCAAAAGAATAACTGTTTTATATTCCTTCGCCATTTTCTTTACTGTTATTTGTTTTTCATCAATAGTACTTCGATGTATCGATACATCGAAGAGTCGCTCAAATTCCTTTTGGTGCGGTGTAATGATGGCTGGAGTTTTTAGTTTTAATAACCAGTCTTTTTCCATCATTTGTAGCGCGCCGGCGTCAAAAACAAATCTTTTGTCGGGAAATTCTTCCATCAGCTTTTTCGTTAATTCATAGGTATATTTACCTTCTTCACCGTCACGCATCATCCCAGGACCCATCAATACGGCATCATCTTCCTTAACATAATGCTCTAGTTCTTTTTGTGGAACAATGATCCCGTTTCTAAATTTTTTTTTCAGATTTAAGAAAATTTCTTCGTTTTCTTTTGTTGATGAATAATGAACCATGTCGATAAAATGAGAACAAACTTCAGCTGCCCAAAGAGAGGCGGCATGAAAAAGAGAAGAGCCACCGATAATTAATACTTTTCCGTTTTGGCCCTTGTGACTATTAGGTTGTGGTAACGTAAACTTCTTAAACAAACTTTTAATTGAATTAATGTCAGAAATTTTTATAACCATAAGTGCTATAATTTTACAATATGCTAACCCATATTCAATTAAGAGATAAGTTTACTATGTTTTGGAGAGCCCGAGATCACAAAGAAATTCCTCCAATTCCCCTTGTTCCTCAAAACGACCCGACCACTCTTTTTACCGGATCAGGCATGCAGCAACTTGTTCCTTATCTTCTTGGCGAACCGCATCCCTTGGGAAAAAGAATTTATAATATCCAACCGTGCTTTCGCTCTCAAGATATTGAGGAAGTCGGTGACAATCGGCACACGACTTTCTTTGAGATGATGGGCAACTGGTCCTTGGGAGATTATTTTAAAGAAGAACAGTTGGAGTGGTTTTGGAATTTCTTGACTAAAGAAATTAATTTACCCAAGGAAAAACTTTACGTAACAGTTTTTGCCGGAGATAAAAAAAATCATCTCCCGCCCGATACAGAGTCAATTGAAATATATAAGAAACTATGCGTTTCTGAAAATAAGATTTTTAAATACGGCCCAAAGAATAACTGGTGGTCAAGGGCTGGAGTCCCTGACAATATGCCGGCCGGTGAGCCAGGAGGACCAGATTCTGAAGTCTTTTTCGAATGCACTCAAGTCGTTCATGATAAAAAATTTGGAGATAAATGCCACCCTAACTGTAATTGTGGCCACTTCTTGGAAATCGGCAACTCTGTTTTCATGCAGTATAAAAAAACTGACAAAGGCTTCGAAGAATTACCAAAAAAAAACGTCGACTTCGGCGGCGGACTTGAAAGAATTTTAGCTGCTTCAAACAATGATCCGGATGTTTTTACAACTGACATTTACACGCCCATAATCAAGGCAGTTGAAAAAGTTTCGCAAAGACAATATCAAGAAGAGTCTGACAAAGAAAAAATGAGAGTCATCGCTGACCATCTTAAGGCAGCGGCCCTCCTGATAAAAGCCAGTGTTTTTCCAGCCAACAAAGAACGTGGTTATTTCTTGAGGCGACTTCTGCGCAGAATCTCTGTAAAAATGTTAAAACTTAAAGGAACGACTGTTAATGCTACTGACCTCGCACCGGCTGTAAATGCAATAACAGAAATTTATAAAGACATTTATTTTAATAAATCCGATACTGAAAAAATTAATCCGATCGTCGAAGAAGAAATAAATCGTTTCAACAAAACTTTGAATAATGGTTTGAAAATTCTGGAAAAAATAGAAAAACCAACCGGTAAACAGGTCTTTGATCTTTATCAAAGTTACGGTTTTCCAAAAGAACTAACTGAAGAGTTATTAAAGGAAAAGGGGCTATCATTTGATAAAAAAGAATTTGACACTGAGTTTGAAAAACACAAGAATCTATCCCGAACCTCCTCTGCCAGTATGTTCAAGGGGGGATTAGCAGACCATTCTACTCAAACAATCAAATATCATACCTCTACCCACCTGATTCACCAGGCTCTTTTTGATGTCTTGGGCAACTCGGTCAAACAAGAAGGATCAAACATTACTGGCGAGAGATTGCGCTTTGATTTTTACTCACCGATTAAACCGACTTATGAACAGATCAAGAAAGCCGAATTAATTATTAACAAAAAAATTAAAGAATCTTTTCCAGTTTCTTTTAAAATTATTCCTCGGGACGAAGCTTATAAAATAGGAGCGCGCTCTTTTTTCCGGGAAAAATATCCGGAGATGGTCAAGGTTTATTTTGTCGGTGATTATTCTAAAGAATTCTGCGGTGGCCCACATGTAAAAAATACTTCTGAAATCGGCCAGATAAAAATATTCAAATTCGAAAAAATCGGAAGCAACTTATATCGAATTTACGCTAAATGAATGTCATTCTTCGTTGAGCTCAGAATGACAATGGCACTATTTGTCATGATTGAGATAGTTTAAACCATAACAGCCATTTTGTCATGGTGAGCTTGACGAACCATGACAAGAAAACATATGTCTTACCTCGTTTATATTCTAAAATGTTCTGATAATTCTTATTACGTTGGAATTACTAATAACGTTGAAAAAAGAGTTTGGGAACATAATCAAGGAATAGTTAGAGGATATACTTTTAAGAGAAAACCGGTAAGACTTGTTTACTTTCAAGAATTCAAAGATGTAAACGAAGCCATTGCTTTTGAAAAACAACTTAAAGGTTGGAGAAGAGTAAAAAAGGAAGCTTTGATTAATAAAAATATTGATAAGTTAAAAAAGCTAACAAAAGGATATAACAGTCACCCTTCGTCAAGCTCAGGGTGACATTTGCTTGCCTAAAAAAAGCGACCAATAGAAGTTTTTGACACAATTTATATTTTTATTCTATAATGAAAGGATTGTGAAAAAAGCGATAATTAATTTTGTTGATTTTGAGAAGCTTGATTTGAGAGTCGGCGAGGTAAAAGAAGCCAGTATGATTGAAGGGTCGAAAAACATCATCAAGATGATGGTCGACTTGGGAGAAGACTACGGAACGGTGGAAATATTATCAGGGCTTGCTAAATATTATACACCTGAAGATCTTATTGGAAACAAATACATCTTTTTGGCCAATCTTGAATCTAAGAAAATTATGGGTAAAGATTCCAATGGTATGATTATGGTTGCCGATGATCCGGAAAAATTTGCTCTTTTTCCCCTTGACAAAAATTTAAAAAACGGTACTGTTATAAGGTGACCGCAATAACAACTGGCGGTCATCCTGAGCTAACGAAGTGAGTCGAAGGATCTCGATTAAAACTTAGTAATCTTTATTAATAATTAATAAATTAAATATGGCAAAACCAAAAAAAGAAGAAAAAATCCCGATGGTTCGATCTAATAATAAAATTATCTACTTCATGATGGGTATTATTACCCTTTTTCTCGTTTTTCTAACAGTTAAAGTAATAAATCTCGAGAAAAAAATAGCTTCAGGAGTAAAAGGAACAGCAGGATCAGCTCCTCAACAAGAATCACTCATTTCAGTTAAGAATCTTAAAAAATATGCCAAAGAAATGAAACTTAATACTGGTAAATTCAATAATTGTCTTGATTCTGGC
>PFOE01000064.1 GCA_002792355.1 Candidatus Roizmanbacteria bacterium CG_4_10_14_0_2_um_filter_36_35
TATCGGCTGGGCAAAAAAATGGGCTGAATCACCTATAAGAATTATAATGGACTCATTAAGCCGCGTCCTTTTTCCTCTTTTTTCCCGATTTCAAAATAATATAGACCAGTTAAAAAGAATGGTTGAAAAAGTTATTTATTACCAATCGGCAATCATTATCCCGACGACAGTCGGACTGGCTTTAATCATGGGAAAAATTGTTGACTTTATCCCTAAATATTATAAGTGGACGCCGGCCTTGCCGTTTTTTTATCTTTTTTGCTTATCGGCTCTTTTCTCTTCATATTCAACTCCGTTTATCAATCTTCTCAACGGTTTAGGGAAAGTAAAAATAACTTTTTCTTTTATGATCGCCTGGACGACGGCTACTTGGATCTTGACTCCTATTCTTACCTTTTTTTTTGGCAGCCTCGGTTTCCCAATTACTCTAGTGATACTTTCTTCATCATTTATTATTGTTGTTATTGTTACAAAAAAAACCGTCAATTTTTCTTTTGGAAAAAATGTCTATCAATTTTTAACCGCTTCCGTAGTAATGTCTGCGATAGTATTTCTGTTTTCTAGGCTTTCTATTTCATCCGGCCCTTCTTTACTTATAAGCATTGCAGGAGGTATAATTGCTTATTTATTAACGTTAAAATTAGTATTTAAAGTAGATTTGTTAAACGAGGTAAGAGTAATTTTTTCACTTTCGAGGGGACCACGAAATGGTGAGACTCTCGTGTGATAAAAATTACCTTACCGAGTTAAAAAATGGATATGGAAAATATTTCCGCAGTAATCGTCGTTAAAGACTGTCCGCCTTTTTTACTCAAAGTAATAGAATCAATTAATGACTTGGTTCACGAAATCATTATTGTCGATATCGGAATCTCTCCTCAATTAATCGAAACACTGAAAAAAAATAAAAAAATAAAAATAGTCACTCTTAAAGAAGCCGTCCCCTATGTTGAACTAATCCGTAATAAAACCAAAGACTTTGCCAAAAGCGACTATATATTTTTCTTGGACCCTGATGAAATCGTTACTCCTGGACTTAAAACTATCATTAAATCACGTCTTTTATCCTATGATTACTTTAAAATTCCCAGAAAAAATATCATTTTAGGCCGCTGGATAAAACATAGCCGCTGGTGGCCTGATTATCAGATCCGTCTCTTTAAAAAAAATAAAGTTGTCTGGCCAAAAATAATCCATCGTCAGCCGAAGGCAATAGGCCGTGGTCTTGAAATAGATGCCAAAGAAGAATTTGCCTTGATTCACCATAATTACCGGGATCTAGATGAATATTTTGATAAGACTAAACGCTATGCCAAATACGAAGCCAGAGAACTTTATGAAGAAAAAAGAATTTTTACTTTTTCCGATACTGTGAAAAAATCACTTAACGAATTTATCAGTCGTTATTTTGCCGCTCAAGGCTATAAAGATGGCGTCCAAGGATTTATTCTTGCTGTCTTACAGTTATTTTATTATTTTCTAGTCTATTTTTATTATCTTGAAATGAAAAAATTTAAAACTGATGAAAAAGTTGACGAAACAGAATTCTTTAAAACCGGACTAAAAGAAGTTCTCCATTGGAAAAAGAATAAAACAATAAAAGAAAGATTAATAAAAAAACTGTTATAAAACCTTAGTCATTTCGACCCTGAGCGAAGTCGAAGGGGAGAAATCTAGCGAAGCGTAATTTACGTCCCGACTCAGTCGGGACTAGATCCCTCACTTCGTTCGGGATGACAAATACTTAACTTATGATCGGACTGGTAACCGTAAACTACAATCAGTATCAACTCACCCAAGAATTCCTTGACTCTTTATCTTCTGTAAAAAACGCTAAAAAAATAACTGTTTTTATCGCCGATGTTTCCAGTAAAAAAAAGGGCCTTGAGATTGAAAAGTATCCAATGAGGGTGATTATTAAAAATCTACCTAATCGAGGTTATGCTTTTGGCATCAACCAAGGCGTTAAATATTTTTTGAGTCATAAGGTTAATAAATTCTGCGCTATTAACAATGATATTTATTTTGATAAAAACTTTGTTGCTACTGCAGAAAAGGCATTCAAAAAAAGTGATATTTTCGGAGGGAAAATTTATTATGCTCCGGGATATGAATATTACAAGAAATATAAAAAATCCGTCATTGGTAAAGTCCTTTGGTATGCTGGTGGAGTCAATGATTGGAAAAATGTTGTCACTGTCCATCAAGGAGTTGACGAAGTCGATCATGGCCAATACGAGAAAAGCGAAGAAACTGATTTTATCACCGGTTGCATGCTTTTTTTCAACAAAAAAATTATCGATAAAATCGGATTTTGGAATGAAGCATACTTTCTATATTATGAAGACTCTGATTTTTGCGAAAGAGCCAAAAGAGCCGGATTTAAACTTTTTTATCAACCGAGAATTATAATTTATCACAAAAACGCTCAATCAACCGGAGGCAGCGGTTCTCCGCTTCACCTAAAATACCAGCGAAAAAATCGGTTAATCTTTGGCCTCAAGTATGCCCCATTTAAAACTAAACTTCATTTGATAAAAAATTTCTTTTTCGAAAGAAGATAAATAACTAGATAAACTAAATTTATTATGAAAAAGACGATGATCACGTTGTGCTTGAACATAACTTTATAGGAAGTCGTCCAATAAAGCACCCTTGCCCAACCGCCGAATCTTACATAAGGATAATAAGACATCAATAACCCAAAGAAAAAAATATTGAAGCGGAAAATCAAATCTTCATAAAAAGGAATTAATCCAAATAGCATGATAAAATACCAAGGTTGAATTTCTGTTCTAGTAATTAAGAAAACTAATCCAGCAATAATCAATAATGATGTCAATAGTTTATAATTTTTGAATTTTGTTAAAAAAAATAGAAAAGGTAATGTCAGGTATTTAACACCTATTGATAAAATAAAATAAGCGGTTGATAAAGCTTTTCTTTTTTTTAGTAAAAAATAAATTCCAACTATAGATAAAGAAATACCTATTAAATCGTTGTGACCATTGATTAAGCCTTCAACCAGTATTAAAGGGTTGGTAGCAAACATAATCGCCCACTTTCTATTTAATTTTTCCAATAATTTAATCGCTATGAGATAAAAGGCAACTATCACTATTTTAAACAGGAAAAAAGTGGGGGCGAATTTGGCAAAGCCGAGAAATGACGGAATAGCCGAAATCAAAAGAAAAACCGGGCCGTATGGATAATTATTGCCTGTCCACTGAGTAAAACGAAGCCAAGGATCAAGATAAAAATCTCCGGCCAAATAAGTATAAGGATTATGATGGTATAGAGTTAAAATTCTCGTATAGAAAAGATAGCTGAAAAAATCGTGAGATAAAAACGGATAGGAAAAAACCAATATCAACCCAATAATAAAAGCAATTTTAAAAGGACTAAAGGTTAACTTCTTATATTTTGTAACAAAAATGTAGTTGAATATGAAAAGCAGGATAATAATCGATAAATAAACCCACCATGAGTTCTGCCTTTGGTTATAACCGAAATCAACCATAACATTGCGGAAACTCGTCCAAAGAGGATGGTTAAAAAAAGTAATATTTGGATCAACCAACGCATATGAATAGATCGATAAGATAAGAATTAAAAAAAAATACAAACCCAATAAAAGCATATTAAATTATTATATAATTTTAAAAAATATGAAGTGGTTAAAATTATGCATCCTATTTTCAGTCTTTTTTATTTTTTTCTATCTTAGATTAATACCTATTATTAACCAAACTGTCCCTTACACGTATGACCAAGGGCGTGATTTTTTAAAGGCTGAAGAAATTATCCGGGATAAAAATCTCACCTTTATCGGACCAACCACGGGTATTATGGGCGTTCATCACGGCGCCTGGTGGTATTATTTTCTTGCTTTGCTTTATTTGGTTTTTGCCGGTTGGCCGGTCGGTTTCTATATCGGATTGTTTGTTCTTTCAACAACCACTTTATTCTTGTTCTTCTTTTTTATTAAAAAAGAATTAGGTTATCAATCTTCCTGGCTATTTTTTTTGACTATTACCGCCGGAAGTTTCTTCATCAAGTTGGGCTTTTTTGCCAGCAACAACACTTTAAGCCCTTTGTTTGTATTATTGTTAATTTATTCTATATATCTATTCTTTAAAACACAGTCGGCCAAATATCTGTTCTTCATATCTCTTGCCTTAGGATTTAGTTTTGAATTCGAGGTAGCTTCAGGAATATTTATAATAACGTCATTTTTTATTACCTCGTTATTTTTTAAATTATTCAGAAAAAGTTACTTAAATTTAAGAAAACTTGTTTGTTTTATTTCGGGATTTATCATCCCTATTTTTCCAAGGTTATTATTTGAATTGAAAAATAATTTTATCCAGACAAAGGCTTTTATCAGTTTTTACTCTCATCCAACATTTACTAATCAACTGTCTTTTATTTCCACTTTAGCAGAAAGGGCTCAATTATTTCTTAAGTATTATCTTCAGTTAATCCCACAAGAAAATTTCTACCTTGGCCTATTAGTTTTTTTATTTTTTATTTATTTGCTTATTATAAGGATAAAAAATATGAAGAGAGGCCGAACGAATCCTCTTTTATTCTTCTTCTTATTAATATTGGTAATTTTTCTGGTAAGTCTTGTCAGTAGAAATAATTTTTTCTGGGATTATTATCTTGACGGCGTTCAATTTATTATTTTATTTATTTTTATTTTAATTTTTAATTTAAACAGCCAATTAAAATTAGCAAAAAATATATTACTGGGAGTATTTTTCTTTGCAGTATTAATTTCTTTTTCAAAAAATCTATCTGGTAAAAATATTCCCTTGGTTGGTCTTAGGGCAGATAATAAAATCGTCAGCTACTTTGTAGAAAAAACCAGTAATCGATATTTTTGCTTGCGAATCTATACACCACCGGTTATTCCTTACACATATTATTATCTGTTTTCTTATTATGCCCGTCACCAAAAAATAAAGTATCCAAGGCAGGAATTTACTAACAGTCAGTGCTATTTTATCTTCGACAAAGAGCCTTATTCTTTTAGAGTTGAAAAATGGAGAAAGGATAATATTCCCGAAAAGTCCAGATTAATTGAAAAAAAAATTATAGATAACGGCAGTTCAATTGAACTATGGAAATTAACGGAAAGTTAAATCTTGAACTAAATTAGGATCCGAAGGAATCTGCATCTCTTTCTGACTTAAAAGGTATTTTTCTACGATCATACCATTTGAATATCTGAATACTTTATCAGGATTCCTATTGATTTTTACCTGATTAATTTTCCACCAATCGCCATTTAAATACTTTTTATCTTCAGGCGGCGGAGCAATAATTAAATACGTCAGCTGTTCCTTTTTATATGGATGACTTATCGTTTGTTTAAACATTTTCTGAATGTAATGGATCGAATATTTTTCCGAATATCCTAATAAGTCGGAAGAATAAACATAATAACCAAAGTCATTCCCTTTAGCGTCTTGATAGATTTTTTTTGCTAAATCAGCATAAAATTTCCAGCCGGTACCAGCGGATTTAATAGATTGTATACCAAAAATGAAATTAATAATAAAAATGTATAGAAAAACTATTATAAATATTTTTTTGTTAATCAGGTTAAAAAGCGAAGAGAAAATAATTAATGTCAATGGCAAAAATGGCAAATAATGATGATTCCAAATATTTCCTTTGAAGAACAGCGCAATAATCCAGAAGCCAAAATAGAAAAAGAAATATAAAAAATATGTGTTTCTGTGTTTGAATTTTTTATCTTTAAGATTGTAAATAAGTATTCCAAATAAAATTGTTATTGGAAGATTTAATAAAAAATTCTGCGGAATCATATTTATTCCGTCAAACAGCAGTCCTCTAGCTCTTTGTATTACTATATTTAATAGGTTCAAGCTTCCAACATTTTGCTTTGTCGTTATATAGCTAATAATTGATCTCGTTTGCAGAAAATCATGCCTTAATTCAAATAAAAAATAAGTCGATAAAGGAATTAAAAGAATAAAATAAGCGAAAATATGAGTAATTTTTTTCTTTTTGATAAAAAACGGTATTAAATATATTGTTAATAAAATAAGTATCGGTAAACCAAAGGCGATCTGGAATTGAATAATTAAACCTAATATAAATAACAAGCAAATCAAATAAAAAAATCTAGCCGACTTTAAATATGTCACTAATAAATAAAAAAATGCCGGAAAAAGTAAAACCGCACCAAAAGGATTAATTAAGGCCTTAATATAAGATATGGAAAAGACTGAAAGTAAAAATGAAGCTAATAAACCTACTTCTTCATTAAATATTTTTTTTCCGAGAAGATAGGTTAAATAAATTGAAATCACTGATAAGAAAACCCAAAAACATCCTACAATAACTGGGTTACCTTTTCCTAAAATAAAGATCGGAAGGTTTACATAAAACCATAAAGGTCCGTGAAAAACACCTGGAATCCCTCCTGATCTTGGCCCCAATAAAGTAGGTTTATGAGTCTTAACAATATCTTCCAAGACCAAAAAATCCCTGGCGATGTCAGTATGAAATACTAAATCCCTATTTAAAACATACCAGGAGCTTAAAAAAACATTAAAAAAAATAGCTAATACAATAATCCATTTATATTTTTTAAAAAAACTAGTCATATAATATTTATTAATTGACTTTTTTATCCTCAACCCAAATATGCCATAGGTAGGCCTTTATTTGCCCTTCATCAAATGGTATTTTGTTATTTTGTTTTATTCTTTCCCTTACCTCTTCTTTTTGTTTGATTAAACCATTGGTCGCATTCCAGAGGTTTTTCGTCTGGAAATAAGTAAAGATAAAGCAGAATATTATCAATATATATGCTAATGGTTTAAATTTTGTCTTAAATAATCTTTTTAACAAATAAACCAAAATGTAGATAACCAATACTGAATTCATTAGCATATAGTATTCCGACGTTGTCCCACCATAAAAGGAGTAGCCAAAAGCAGGAACAATAAACCATAAAGAGATTAAATATCCGAGAGTTTTCTCTTTTTTATTTTTTTCAAAAAGTATCGTTATCCAGTATATTGCCGGGATAACAAATTTCAAAAGTCCATATGTTTTTGGTAAAGACAGAATTGTCTGAAATTGAATAAAAGCATCATTGATTCGGTATAAAAAAAACCGAAAATGGAATCCTTTAATCAAATAGTCTTTTAAAAAATTATTAAACAAATTAAGATTATTACTTTTTGATTGAAGATCATAAAATACATTAGGTATAAACCAAACTAAAAATAATGGTAAACTGGCTAAACTATAAATAAAAATCTTTCTTTTGTTTTTAACTAATATTAATGAAAGTAAAATAATCAAAGGTAAAAAAACTACGGAAAAATGCAGATGAAAAAATAATCCTGTTAGAAAACTGGCAACAAATATCCATTTATATTTTTTTTCATAAACGATTTTATATATGCTGTAAAAAATTATGATCGATACGCCCGGTATCGGAGATATATTCCAGGGAGTGCGATTAATATCAATCAAATACCTATTGGTTGCATATACCAAGGTAACAAATAAGGCAGTATTTTTTTCAAATATCTTTTTGGTGACGATAAAAATTGCGAAAAAATTGAATATGTTGACAATAAAATTCAAGTAATTTGCAGCAACAGGATCAAGTCCAGTTAAATAGTAAAAAGGAACAAACAGATAATACCATAAAGGACCAAGATGAAAATGTCCGATACCTGTTCGTGGACCATTTAGAACTACCTGCCCCTTAATAATATCTCTGACTTTCCATGCATCTCTTGCCTGATCCCAACCGAAATTCTGGACATATCCGATTTTATAAAATCTTAAAAACATTCCAAGAGAAAGTATCAATAAAAAAATAAATAAAATTTTATGCTTGTTGAAAAATTTAATCATTCTTTTTGATTATTGAAAGAAAACTATTACTATCAAGCACTTTATATTTTAATCCCGCGTTATCTAATTCTCTCAATGTATAGTTTCGGGTGATTAAAACAAATTCTCCCTGTTGGTTTTCAAAAAATGGAACCGCTTTTTTATTGGGGTCAGGTAAATCTATTAATGAATAAATATGTTTTCCGGAATAGAAAATCGCCACGGGATAAAAGTTATCATCAAGATAAATTTGTACATTATACTTAGCCGCTTTTTTTGATATATCAACGTCGTCAGGAACGAAATGCGAAGTCGGATAGACCTCTTTATAGAAGTTTCTTATCTGCCAGCTCGAAATAAAAATAAAAAATAAAACATAAAAGACATTGGCCAACCAATCAAGTTTTTTCAATCTGGTAATTTTAATAAAAAATTCCTTCCCCCAAAAGACTCCGCCGGCGATGATAAGAGACAATGGCAGATAGACCGGAATCAGATGCCAGATGTGGGTTTCGTTAGTCGTCAGAAATGGGTAGAGAACAATAACGTTCCAGATTAAAATTAAAAGAAAATTCTTTTTGATAAATCGCAAAGTAATTATGATTAAACCCAGGGCCGCCAACCAGATGTAGTACCATTTTCTTACCCCCATGTGAAGATAAAATAGAGGTAAAAATGTCTCGATATGAAAATAAGACAAAAAGGTTTTATTTCTCATTCCGACGGCTATGAAATGCTCTCTATAAAAAGATTCAAAGCTCGTCAACTGAACATAGTACCAGGGAACGAGCAGTATCAAGAAAGCCAAGACGCCTATTGTAGAGAGGGTTAAATTTTTCTTGCTTTTGAAAACCTGATTAAGGTTATTAAATAAAATTAAGATTCCGGCAGACGCACCAACTAAAGTCTTTGACAAGAGAAGTGCGGCAAAAGCAATCATCGTCGGAATAAACCATTTAAAATTTTCTTTTGACTTAAGACTAAAAAAAACCGTCAACAAGTAGAAAAAAATAAAAATAGAGTCCAAATCACCAGACCGGGTCCTGATCAGATACCACACTGAGGTACCAATAATTAAAGACGAAGCAAAACCAACCAAATTACTTTTGAATAATCTTTTACCTAGGAAATAAATAAGTATTATTGCTCCAACTCCAAGGATTGCTGAAGGAAATCTAACCGCAAATTCATTGTTCCCTAAAATTTTTATTGACAAAGCTATTAAGATAAAACCCAATGGCGGGTGATGATAATATATTTTTCCGTTCCAGTCCATTTTCATAAAGTTACCGGTAGCAGCAATGTTTTTCGCAATCGATCCATACCAAGCCTCGTCCCAGTTGACTAAAGTTAACCAATTGATGCGGAAAAAGATCAGAAAGCTGAAAAGTGGTATTAAAATCAACAAAGGCCAGTGTTTTTTAAGAAGATTCATTGGCTTATATTATATAATAAAGACATTGTTATGAATAATATTACCGTCGTTATCCATACCTACAACGAGGAAAAAAATATTGAAGACTGTATCAAATCCGCTTGGCTTCTTATAAAAAATGTTCTTGTTATCGATATGGAAAGTGAAGATAAAACTACCACGATTGTAAAAAATTTACAAATACTAATTTACAATTTTCCAAAATCAAGTTACGTCGAACCAGCCCGAGAATTTGGCATAAAACAGGTTAAAACCGATTGGGTTTTAATTCTCGACGCCGACGAAAGAATATCGAAAGAATTAGCAGAAGAAATCTTAAATGTCATTGCGAGCGAAGCGAAGCAATCTCAATCAAAGCAAGAGATTGCTTCGTCGCCTTCAGCTCCTCGCAATGACAATGTTACCCATTTTAAAATTCCTCGAAAGAATATTTTCGGCCAAATAAAATGGCTTAAACACGGCGGCTGGTGGCCTGATTACCAAATAAGACTGATTAATAAAAAATATTTTGTCAATTGGCCAAAAAGAATTCATTCAACACCCAAAATAAAAGGAGGTCTTGGTTGCTTAAAAAATCATCTAATACATTATTTTCACGGTAACCTGGAAAAAATGGTAGAGAAAACAGTTGTCTTTGAAGATATTGAGTCTGATCTTTTATATAAAGCTGGAAAAACTGCTAATACCCCAACATTTTTGAGAAAATACTTTGCTGAATTTTATCGAAGAATGTTTAAAGATTTAGGTTTTTTAGACGGAACAATAGGAATTATAGAATCGATCTATCAAGCCTTTTCCAAAACCATTACCTATTTATTTTTATATGAAAAAAATTCTAAGAGTAGGACTTTATAACCCGTTTCTTGATACTTTAGGTGGAGGCGAAAAACATATTCTATCAATTATAGACGTTCTCGGCGAACAAGGAGCCGAAATAACTATATTTTGGGATAAAGACTTAACTAAACAAATGGAAAATCGCTTCTCATTACAATGTTTTAAAACATTAAAATGGTCGCCTATTAAAAATGTTTCCTCTTCTTTAAGGACTTTATCGACTTTAAAGACTTTTGACTACTTTTTCTATGTTACCGACGGCAGTTATTTTTTTTCTTCTGCTAAAAAAAACTTCGTTTTCTGCATGGTTCCTGATAAAAAGCTTTACAATTTGAATTTTTTTAACCGTTTAAAACTATGGAATTATAAATTTATCAGTAACTCGCCTTATACGACAAAATCGTTAACTAAATGGGGTATAAATCCAATCACTATTCCTCCATATATCGACAATAAATTGTTTACCGACAACCAAAACAAAAAAGAAAAAGTTATTTTATCGGTAGGAAGATTTTTCCCTCACCTTCACAGCAAAAACCAAGAAAAAATTATTCAGACTTTTAAACTTTTAAAACTTTCAAACTCTTTTTTTAAAGACTATAAATTAATTTTGGCAGGCGGATTGAAAAAAGAAGATAAAAATTACTTCAATCAATTAAAGTCGATTACGAAAGATTCATCAATTTTATTCAAGCCAAATGTTTCTCTTGACGAACTTTATAAACTTTATGAACTTTCAACTTATTTCTGGCACTTCACCGGTTATGGCGTTGATGAAGAAACCCATCCTGAGCAGGTAGAACACTTCGGTATTGCCCCGCTTGAAGCAATCGCATCGGGTTGTATAATTTTTTGCCACAACTCCGGCGGGCCCAGAGAAATTATCAATAACAACGAAACCGGATTTTTGTTTAATACGGAAAAAGAATTAATAAATAAAATGGAAATTTTAGAAAAAGATAAAAACTTGAAAGCAAGAATTATCACGATCGGTGCAAAGTTTGTCAAAAAAAATTATAATTATGAAGCTTTTACAAAAAAAGTTTTAGGACTGACTTAATAAGGTCAGACCTTATAATGTATGTCCCATCCTGTTTCCATCATTATTCCCGTCTATAAAAACACCGGGATGTTTTATAAATATCTCGAGATTAATAAAAAATTCTTTAATGGTTGCGAAGTGATAGTAATGAACGATTTCCCCCTTGAAAATATTACCAGAACGGTTAAAAAAATTTATCCAGAGACAATTGTTATCAACAATAAAAAAAATTTAGGTTTTACCGGTAACGTCAATAAAGGAGTCCTAAAGGCTAAAAGAAACTATGTTTTTTTAATTAATTCCGACGTGGTTTTAAAAGACAGTTCTTTTTTAAAAGCTTTGGAATATTTTAAAAAAGACAGAAAACTTTTTGCTGTCGGTTTTTCCCAAATCGAAAAAGGCGGCAAAATCGTTGGGTCTAACCGCGGTTATTTCCAGAATGGTCTTATCAATCATTCCCATCTATCATCTAATATCTATCATCTAACGTCTAATTTCTGGGCTGAAGGCGGCGCTTCAATTTTTAAAAGAAGATTATTCATTGACCTTGGACTCTTGGACAATCTCTATAATCCTTTTTACTGGGAAGATATTGATCTGTCGTATCGGGCCTGGAAAGCCGGTTATAAAGTCGCCTTCACTCTGGAAGTAATGGTGGAACATCATCATGAATCAACCATAGGTAAATATTTTGACCAAAAACAGATATTAAAAACGGCATTTCGTAATCAGTTGATTTTTCAATGGAAAAACTTAACCGACAAAGATTTAATAATTAAACATTTATTGAACTTACCTAGATTTGTTTTTACACCAGGATTTTTTGAAGCGGCAGTTAAACTACCAACGATTTTAAAAACAAGAAAAAAAACAGTAAAATTGTTTGTGAAAACGGACAGAGAGATTTTAAATTTATTTTCCTAATTGTCATTCCGACCAAGCGACTGAAAGGAGCGCGTGGAGGAATCTTGAAAAGATCCCTCGACTCGTTCCGACATTCGTCGGGACTCGCTCGGGATGACAGAAAGAAACCTATGAAAAAGTACTCACTAATTATTTTAGTTTTCTTAATCAGCTCATTATCTATCAGCTTATTTTTATATAAATTAACCTCCTCTCCTCCCTGTCTTAACGCCGATGAGGCGGCTAATGCTTACGACGCTTACTCAATCTTAAAAACCGGGAAAGACCAATATGGAAATTTTATGCCTTTAAGATTCAAGTCTTTTGGAGATTATAAGCTTCCTCTATTAACTTATATTGCCATTCCTTTCATAAAAATATTCGGACTGAACAAATTTGGAATCAGAATGGTAAATTTTCCTTTTGTTTTCTTTTTTCCAATTGTAATCTATTTATTAACAAAAGAGCTATTTAACAAAAAATTAATTAGTCTTCTAGCGGCTTTTTTGATTGCCTTTGCTCCAGGTCTACAACTCCTCGGCCGCCAAGCTCATGAAGGATATATGACCGCGTTTTTTTTGACTTTATCTTTTTATTTATTTCTTAAATTTTTGAAAAAACAAAACGTTTCTAACTACTTGCTACTAACTACTAGCTACTTATTCATGCTTTTTGGCTACCACTCTTCTCGCCTTTGGGCTGGTTTTTTCTTACTAGTTTTTATTTATTTTATTAATAAAGCGAAAATAAAATGGTTTTATATCTTAGGATTAATAGCGGCGGTTTTGATTTTTGGCATTACTGATTTAGTCAACAATCCCTCAAGAATTCAAAATCTTTTATTCTTTAATAATATTGGCTTTTCGTTGAAGATTAATGAATTGAGAAACGAAGGAGGCAGTCGCCTTCTGTACAACAAACTGACTGTTGGCGTAAAAGATATTACCTCAGAATACTTGCGTTATTTTTCGCCCCAATTTTTAGTTGCGTTAGGTGATGAAAATTTCCGTTTCGGATTTCCCGGAGTATCTCCGATTACACCTGTTGAATACATTTTTATGTTTGTCGGCCTATATTATCTTTTTAAGAACAAAGAAAAATGGCGCTTCTTAATTTTGGCAATGCTGTTATTTTCACCTATTTCTGCTTCTTTATCCTGGGCTGGTTTATCAATTACCCGTTCTATTTTTATTTTTATTCCGGCTTTAATAATTTCTTCTTATGGTATGGTTAATATTTTAAATAAAAAAAACTTAGTTTTATACTTACTACTAGCTACCAGCTACTTACTACTGCTTTTTTATTCTTGGGATTTTTATTTAAACCATTATCCAAAAAAAGCTAATATTATTCGTTCTTGGCAATGCGGCTATAAAGAATTAACCTCTTATGTGGTAAAAAACTATAATATCTTTGACCGTTTCTACATCACAAGAAAAAACGGCCAGCCTTATATTTTCTTTCTTTTTTATCTCAACTATCCACCCGGTCTCTATCAACAGGTTTCCAAATTATCTCCTTCTGACGAATACGGTTTTGGCCAGATCGAAAGCTTTGACAAATTTACCTTTAGTCTGAGTTATAAAAATACAGAAAAACATATTGTCGTAATTGGTTTTCCCGATGACTTTTTAGACAAAAACGATTCTTATTTAAAGAAGATAAAAGTTGGACCCGAGGAAATTTTTTTTATTAAAGAAAGGTAAGGGCAATCACTACATTATAAAAAGTGTGAATAAGAATCGGGATGACCAGACTCTTTTTCTGAAGAAAAATTAATCCATTAACCATGCTCAAAAGCATATCAGTCGCCATAAATAAAATAAGCATCTGACCAGTAATTTTTGTGTTGGTGAACAAAATTGGAACATGGAGAAAGAAAAAAAGAATACTGGCAAAAAAAGTTGCTGACAAAACATTTTTTGACTCTTCATAAAGTTTCCTCAAAACAAACCCGCGAGAGAGAATCTCTTCGGTAATGCCAGTAGCTAAAGAGATTATCAAAATATAGGCAAGAGCAGAAAAAGATGGTGTCTTTTGAAAAAAAATCAGTTTCCCTAATCGATAATAACTGGCTGAAATGCCCGTCAGATAAAAAGCCAAACCTATCCCTAAACCGTAAAAAAAGTCATTGATTAATTCCCGCAATTTAAATCGAAGATATAAATATTCACTAATTTTTTTGTTATCAATTTTTTTTATGTAGTAAAAAACCGGTAAAACAAAGACCAATGGTTTGGCAATAAATTCGTCAAACCATAAAGGCATTTTTAGATAATTTCGGTAAAAAGCCCAGACAATCAAAATCACCGCCCAGAGATTTAACGCCTTCTGTGTTGGTGTCACTTTTTCTTTCATATTTTCAGATCCCTCCACTTCGGTCGGGATGACAATATAAAAATGTCCTCCCTCCTCTTTTCGATCAGCGTAACAGTAACACAATATTTGTCATTCCGAGCGAGTGAAACGAGTCGAGGAATCTTTATAAATTTACATCTTTTACGATCATAAATCAAGAGAAAGATCCCTCGACTCGGTCGTTTCACTCCCTCGCTCGGGATGACAAATTATTGGTTACGTTCGCTTCGGTCGAAATGACACGCCAATCTCCTGTCATTCCGATGAAGTCCAAACATTGGTGTCATTCCGAGCGAGTGAAACGAGTCGAGGAATCTTACCAGTCTTCACTTAAGTCTTTAAAATCAAGATTAACTCTTTTAATTAACCATTCTTTCTTTTTTCTATTCCAATTTTTTAATTGTTTTTCTCTCGCTATTGCTTGTTTAACGTCTTTATACTCTTCAAAGTAAACTAATTTTTTACATTTATATTTTTTAGAGAAGCCTTCTACTAATTCTTGTTTATGTTCAAAAACTCTTCTTTGAAGATTATTGGTAACACCAATGTATAAAATTCCGGAAAAACTGGACATGATGTAGATGTAATAAGAAGAAGTCATTGATAAAAGTATAACACTAGGTTAAGATCCCTCGACTCGGTCGTTTCACTCCCTCGCTCGGGATGACAAATTATTGGTTACGTTCGCTTCGGTCGAAATGACACGCCAATCTCCTGTCATTCCGATGAAGTCCAAACATTGGTGTCATTCCGAGCGAGTGAAACGAGTCGAGGAATCTTACCAGTCTTCACTTAAGTCTTTAAAATCAAGATTAACTCTTTTAATTAACCATTCTTTCTTTTTTCTATTCCAATTTTTTAATTGTTTTTCTCTCGCTATTGCTTGTTTAACGTCTTTATACTCTTCAAAGTAAACTAATTTTTTACATTTATATTTTTTAGAGAAGCCTTCTACTAATTCTTGTTTATGTTCAAAAACTCTTCTTTGAAGATTATTGGTAACACCAATGTATAAAATTCCGGAAAAACTGGACATGATGTAGATGTAATAAGAAGAAGTCATTGATAAAAGTATAACACTAGGTTAAGATCCCTCGACTCGGTCGTTTCACTCCCTCGCTCGGGATGACAAATTATTGGTTACGTTCGCTTCGGTCGAAATGACACGCCAATCTCCTGTCATTCCGAGTGAGTCATAAAGTGACGAATCGAGGAATCTAAAAAAGATTATTTAAAAAAATCTATTAATATTGGATTTACCTTTTCGGGAAATTCATAAGGTGAGGCATGTCCAGCTCCATCAATTCCGTAAAATTTTATATTAGGAATATTGTCAATAACTTTTTCATGCAGTTTATATGGCATTGCTTTATCTTTTTTTCCCCATATTAATAATGTTCTTATATTTTTCTTTCCGAGTTCTTTATATTCATTTTCTGAATTAAATAACGTTCCATCTCTAAAAGTTGATAATAACGAATGTTTAAAACCTGGGTCTTTTAATTGGGGGATATATTTTTTGAAATATTCTGGAAAATTTTTAGGATGACAAAGGTCTATTTTTATACCAGAAGTTAATATTTTATTACCAAACAAACTCATTATCATTTCTCCAACTCCTGGCAATTTTATTGCATTCAATGCGATCGGTACAACTGTAGGCATACCTGCTGGACTTATAAAACAAATTCTCCTGATCAACTTTGAATGACGATTAGCAAAAAATGCAGCAATTATTGCCCCCATGGAAAACCCAATAAAATCTATTTGAGAGTTAATTTTTAATGCGCTAAGTAAATTTTTTAGTTGTTTGTAATAAAAATCTTTTGAATATTCTGTTATCGGTTTATCAGATAAACCTCGTCCGTAAATATCGTATCGTAAAACACGAAATCCGGATTTAACTAAAAAATTAAATGTATGATCTAAATTATAATAAGGGACTGAAAATCCATGTATTAATACAACTGTTTGAGCATTTTTGGGACCCAGCAATTCATAATGAGTCATTAATCCATCTGGTAGTTGAATAAATTTTTCTGCTGATATTAATGATCTTTTACTCATGATAATAGAAATAATTCTATCATTTTTTAAGAAAGATCCCTCCACTCGCTTCGCTCAGTCGGGATGACAATGGAGGCTTATGTCATTCCGATGAAGTCCAAACATTGGTGTCATTCCGAGTCCCGACTAAGTCGGGATCGAGGAATCTTATTCCAGAAAATCTTTTAGTTTGCGGGCGCGGGTTGGGTGTTTTAGTTTTCTAATTGCCTTGGCCTCGATCTGACGGATTCTCTCTCGTGTCACTCTAAATTCGCGACCGACTTCCTCCAAAGTTTTAGACTTGCCGTCCTCCAAACCAAATCTCATCATTAATACTTTTTTTTCTCTTGGCGACAAAGTGTCTAAGACTTTATTGAGGGCGTCTTTGAGTAACTCACGGGAAACTTTATCATAAAGAGTTGGCTGGTTGACGTCGGCGACAAACTGTTCGAGGGTTGCTTCTTTGTCGTCTCCAACCGGAGTCGACAGAGACCGCGGCTGCTGTGAGATTTTCATCAGATTCTCAATTTCGTCGGTAGACATTTGCATCTCGCAGGCAATCTCTTTTACCGTTGGTTCTCTTCCTAATTTTTGAACTAATCTCCTTTGTGTTTTATAAAAACGGTTTATATGGTCGACCATGTGTACTGGAATCCTGATAGTTCGGGATTGATCGGCGATGGCGCGGGTAATTGCCTGTCTGATCCACCAGGTCGCATAAGTAGAGAACTTAAAACCGCGTCTCCAGTCATATTTTTCTACACCGCGGATCAGCCCCTTATTGCCTTCTTGTATTAAATCAAGGAACGATAGTCTCCTGCCGAGATATTTCTTAGCTATAGAAACAACCAATCTTAAATTGGCCTTAGTCAACTTGTCTTTTGCTTTTTTATCGCCTTTTTCGTATTTTTTTGCCAGAGAAATCTCTTCGTCAAAAGAAAGTAGAGGGGTTTTTCCAATTTCCTTAAGATACATCTTTATAGGATCTAATGACTCGCCGTGCTTTAAAACTACCAGTTGCTCTAGTTCTTTTTCTATTTCTTCGACTGATTTCCTCGCTTCGACTTCTTCTCTTGTTGATACTGTTTCAAAAATATCGATGCCTTTTTTTAGAGCCTCGTTAAAAAACTCGTCTATTTTTTCTATGTGTTTTTCCGGATCAGGATAAACCAAAAGAATATCATCTTGAACTAAGAAACCATCTTCTTTACCTTGATTAAGTAATTCTTTTAAAGTTCTGGGAAACCGGTGTTTCATCATAATAATGATTCTACTAGGAAATTAGCTTTTTTTCTATCTCTTTTAGGTTATTACTTAAAGACAATAACTCGTTTTTTCGCTTTTCCGATTCTTCCTTTTCAGCTAGAATTTTTTTAATCTCTCTTTTCAGATAATATCTTTTAATCTCTATGGCAAGCTTCGAAATATTTTCCGAACTGAGATTGTGTTCTGATGAAGAAAAAAGATAGAGTTCGTCAAATATTTGTCTCAACTCAGGGGAAAGTTTAGCAACAAAGCGGTTAAGGTCGAATCGTTTTTGTCCGTTATTGTCTAAAAAAAATTTGGCGACTTTTTGGTGGCTTGGCAGTAAAAAATTATCCCAGCTGATAATAGAAAAAATTTTGCCGGCGGCTATAGATGGATCTTCTTCTTGGAAAATATAACTCAACAGATATCTCTCTATAATTACTTCTCTTTCTTCTTTTGATTTTGGCTGAAAACTTGGCTTGAAAGAAACTAGTTGCTTTCTTTTTCTTCTGATTCTCGACATTATTGTCTCGATGCTTACCTCGCTGACTCCTAATATAGAAGAGATTTTTTTTACATAATGAGATCTGACAATCGGATTAGTTATTCTTTCAATAAATGGAATCACTTCTTCGCCAATCTTTTTTTTGTCAAACGAGGTATCTTCAGAGTATTTTTTTTGAGCCACCTTAATCAAAAAATCATATATGGGAATTGGTCTACTAATGGCCTTTTTAAAAGCCTGTAGATCTGTTCTGACAGCCTCATCCGGATCTTTACCTATTGGTAATTTAACTATTCTTACTTCGAGATCCAATTTCTCTGCTTCTTCAATTCCTCTTCGGGTCGACTCCTCTCCAGCTATATCGGCATCCAGTGCCAAAGTAATCTTGTCAGTATATCTTTTTAAAAGCATTAATTGCTCATTCGTCAACGCCGTCCCTTTAACGGCGACAAAATTGATAAAACCATTTTGATAAGGTGAAATCACATCAAACTCTCCCTCAACTATATAGACGTTTTTTTCTTTTTTTATCGTTTCTTTAGCCAAGTTAATTCCAAAAAGGGTTTCTCTCTTATGATAGATCGGAGTTTCCGGAGTATTAATATATTTGGCTTGTTTGTCTTTTTCGTCAAGACTACGGCCGGAAAAACCAATCACATAATCACGGCTGTCTTTAATAGGAAACATCAATCTGCCCCGAAACCGGTCATAATAACTGCCTCTTTCGCTTTTTACCAAAAGTCCGTTTTCATAGACCTCTTTTTCTTCAAATTTTTTCTTTTTCAAAAATAAGCGTAACGAGTCCCAGCTTGAAGGCGCGTAACCTAGTTGAAATTTTTTTATTGTGGCTGGTTTTATATCTCGATTTTTAAGATATGCCATTCCTTTTTCTCCAAATTTAGTTTTGTTAAGAAGATATTCAAAAAACTCTACCGCAAATAAGTTCATGTTGAAATAACGTTCTCTTTTCTTCCAGACCTTGTCTTCAAAACTAATCTTCTTTAAAGTGATACCGGTTTTTTGGGCGAGTTCCCTTAAAGCTTCTATAAAGGTTATGTTTTCCCACTTCATCAAGAACTTGATGACGTCACCACCTTCTCCGCAAGCGCCAAAACAATGCCAAATCTGGCGTTCAGGGGAGATAACAAAAGAAGGTGTTTTTTCGCTGTGAAACGGGCAAATCGCTTTAAAATTCCTACCAGCTTTTTTTAAGCTAATAAAACTCCCTATGTATTCAATAATGTCCAATCGTTTTTTAATCTCTTCAACAGGATTATCCATCGTTATCTTATTCTATCACGCCATAATGGAAAAAAGAAGGTAGGTTTGGAAACGGGATTGATATTTATTTTTTTTTGTCCTATATTTAAATTATGCTTTACCTTTTCATAGACAATCACACTATAAAATTTCTCGCCTTAAAAAAAACTCTTCTCGGTCAAGAAGAAGCTTATTTTTTTGAAAAAACCTATGAGGCGCAACTCTTGGATAAAGGCCGTCCAATCAATATCGACCTCTTGGCATCGGCGATAAAAGAAGTCGTCACTTCGTCCTCAAAAGCTACTTCTGACAATCAAACCTTTCTCATTCTTCCCCAAGAAGCTTTTTATTATTTTCGAACTGAAGTTCCTTCAGACATCGCTCCTACAGCTCTAGATTCATTTGTTGTTGATAAAGCCAGAGCTTTGCTTCCGATTCTGCCTGATGATTTAATTGGAGATTCTTTTATTAAAGAAAGCGATGGTCAAAAAGTGGTCACCTACCTTGGCTTAGAGAAAGAAAGTTATGAAGATTACAGACAAACACTCTCCTTAATCGACCTAAAAATTGTTTCTATTTTACCCGATAGTTTGGCTTATTTTAAACTTTTCGAAAAAACTCTAAAACCGGAAAAAAAAGAAATGATTCTTTATACGATTCTAGGCAAAGATTCTATTAACGGTTATTTATTTGATAACTTCGGTCTGCTCGATGAGAAAAAATTCTCGATTAAGTTAGAAGGGGAAAATAAAGCTGAAACTATTCTTAAGGAAAAAGCTGAGACTCTAAAAAATGATAAAAAGAAATTAAACCGGATTATTATTTCTGGGCCCGGTTCCGATAAAATCAGACAGGATACTTTTACAAAATCGGTCGGCGTCTGGACCAATCCACTAAAACGAATCGTCCCGACTTTTTATGAATCATATTTGAAAATGCTAGTTGTTGACAATAATAAACCCTTCCCTCTTTTAAATCTTGACGTTTGTTTCGGCGCTTTTATCTTTAATCAAGAGGAAAAGTTTTCTTTAATGAAAAACGGATATAAAGCAAAGGGTAAGAAATCTTTCTCCTTACCTACTCTATTATTACCAAAAAAAGAGATATTCCTCTTTATTGGATCGTTTGCGCTATCATTTGGTCTTTTCTTGTTGGTTTCTAATTTTAAGTCTATTAAGCTTCCTTCTTTTAAAAACCAATCACTAGTTAAAAATAATCCGTCACCAACTACCGTTCCGTCACCCACACCAACTCCATCTTTCAAAAAAGAAGAGTTGAAAATAAAAGTCCTAAACGGATCGGGAACCGCCGGAAAAGCTTCGGAGATGAAAGATATTTTAAAAAATAAAGGCTATCAGGAAATAATTACCGGCAATGCTGATAACTATGATTATATAAAGACAGAACTTCAAGTAAAGAAGTCAAAAATCCAGGCTTTCGGTATGATTAAAACTGACCTTAAAGATTATTTAACTTCTCCTAAAGAAACGTCTTTGGACGAAAAAGAAACTCCTGATGTTGTCATTATTATCGGAACCGATTTTAAGTAATATCTTCTATTTCTGGATTGACTAGTTTTTTATAATCTTCTGATTTTATAGCGATTGAGTACCTTCGGTCGCCGGCGTTGAAGATTATTTTTTCGTTTTCAAACAGTTTCTGATCGACGATAACTTTGATATTAAAAAAATTTCCAAAAGGTGGAACTCCTCCTATCTGAACCCCTCCAGCGACATTATTAATTTCTTCTGGGGTAGCAAAACGGATATCCTTTACCTGCAAAACCTGTTTAACCTTATTATTGTCAAATTTCAAATCGCCAGGTAAAACCAGCATGACAAATCTTTTATCTGCTTCATTATTTTTTGCTCGAATGATCATTGCCTTTGCTCCTTGTTTTAATGAGTAACCTTGTCTGATTTTTGCTGCTTCTTCACTGGTTTTCACCGGTTCATGCTCAAACGTCTCAAACCAAAAATTATTCTTTGTCAGCAGATCTTTAATTTTATTAACAACCGGATGATAATCCATATTATGTATTTTTATTTTATATAATATCAACATATTTACAAAGGTTAAAGACTCGGCAACGTAATTTTTATCACACGAGAGTCTCTCCCTCGCCTAAAGGCGGGGCACCTCTCGAAAGTGAAAAAATTCCGTTCCCTCGTCTTTTCAAATGTTGCGGGTGTCGAAGAGAAAGGGATTCCGGACGGCCTGCCTGCCGGCAGGCAGGCGCGCAGTCGAGAGGTATTGATCGAAACGAGCAGCGGCGGGGATGAATCTGAGACAGGACCCGCAAAAAAATAAACTCTATGGAAAAAGAAGAACTAAAGAAAAAATTAGATAGTATTCTTGCTAAGGCCGATTCAAAAACCAAAAAGCAAGAGATTGCTGATTTGGAAAAACAATCTGCAGTAGAGAATTTTTGGTCTGATCCTAAAAAAGCCAGTGAGATAATGAAAAAGATTACAGCTCTAAAAAAAGAAGTCGACGATATCGAAATGATGCAGCTTTTGTTTGAAGAAAACAACCTCAAAGAAACCGAGAAATTAATTAATCAATACGAAATTCTTCTTTTTCTTTCTGGCCCTTACGATAAAGGGGGCGCTATTTTTTCTATCCAAGCCGGACAAGGCGGCACCGAAGCAATGGATTGGTCAAACATGCTTTTCCGTATGTATACCAGATATTTTGAAAGAAAGGGTTGGTCTTATGAAGAAATAGACAGGGTCGAGGGAGACGAGGCCGGCATCAAATCAACGACTTTAAATGTTAATGGACTCTTTGCTTACGGATACCTAAAATGTGAGGCTGGAGTCCATCGCCTAGTCAGACAGTCTCCTTTCAATGCCGATCGCCTTCGCCAGACATCTTTCGCCTCTGTCGAAGTCTTACCCCAAATTGAGGATAAAGAAATAAAAATAAGAGATGAAGACATTGAATGGCAGTTCTATCGATCAGGCGGAAAAGGAGGACAAAATGTCAATAAAGTGGCAACCGCTGTCCGACTCATTCATAAACCAACCGGTATCGTTGTCTCCTGCCAAACAGAAAGATATCAAGGAGCTAATCGTGAAAGCTCCCTGAAAATTCTCCGGGCCAAACTTTGGCAGATCGAAGAGGAAAAAAAGGAAAAAACCGTCGCCGGGTTCAAAACCGGAATGATTGCTTCCTGGGGAAGACAGATCCGCTCCTATGTGCTTCATCCTTATAAATTGATTAAAGACCTACGAACAGATTTTGAAGAAAATAATGTTGATATGATTTTAGATGGAGAACTTGACGAATTTATTGAAGCGTTTTTAAAGAAAAATAAATAGATCCTAAAGATTTGATATTTTTTTCAAAAATTGTTATTCTAATTGAATATGGATACTAATAATTTAATTCACAATCTCGATCAAAAACCAGTTCAGAGCGAATTCAGTTACGGAAAATTTTTTATCTTTGTCGGAATTGCTGTTATTTTAGGTACCGCTTTGGGATTTGGTCTAACTAAACTGCCTAAAAAAGGAAAATCGGTCAACCTTAGTTCGGCTCAGGCCGAAAAGACCGTTGGTATTGTCGATAAAAAAACTTTTAAGGATAAAGCCGAAGGCAGTTTGAAGGAAGGCGGCATTGACGGAGAAGGCAACTTTCACTTAGAGAGACCTGGGGGCGTATCTCAAAACGTTTATTTGACTTCAACTACAGTTGATCTTTCCCAATATATTAATAAAAAAGTAAGAGTTTGGGGAGAAACTTTTGCTGCCGAAAAAGCCGGCTGGTTGATGGACGTCGGATTAGTTGAAATTCTTAAATGACCCTCATTACAATTAAAGAGAGTCATCCTGAGCGATCCCGACTGAGTCGGGAGAGTCGAAGGGTCCTATTACAAATAGACCTAATTATATAGATTCCTCGCTTCGCTCGGAATGACAAGGAGGTTATATGATTGTATTTGATAAAGTCTCTAAAAAATTTCCTTTAGGTAATTTTGCCTTAAACGAGGTTTCCTTTGAAATAGATAATAATGAATTTCTCTTTTTGGTCGGTCCGTCGGGCGCCGGAAAAACAAGTGTTATTAAATTAATTCTGAAGGAGCTTTTGCCTTCTTCTGGTTCTATCCTAATTGATGATGAAGATATTTCTTCACCTGTTTTTAAGAAGGTTACCGAACTAAGGCGAAAAATTGGTGTTGTTTTTCAGGATTTTAAGATTCTTCTTGACAAAAATGTTTTTGAAAATATTGCCATTGCTTGCCAAATCAAAAACCTATCTCATTCTCAAACAAAAAATCAGGTCAAGGAAGCTCTCTCTTTAGTCAATCTCTCTAAAAAAGAGGGTGTCTTTCCAGTCCAACTATCAGCGGGTGAATTACAACGAGTTGCTATCGCACGCGCCATCGCTGACGAAAGAAAATATTTGCTAGTCGATGAACCAACGGGTAACCTTGATCCAAAAACTTCCTGGGAAATTATGAAGATATTTAAAAAACTAGAAGGGAAAAAAACTATCATTATTGCTACTCATAATAGCGACATTGTCAATAGTTTTCAAAAAAGAGTCTTGGTTTTAAAAGAAGGTAAGCTCGTCAAAGATCAAAGAAAAGGGGGTTATAACATATGAAAGAAATCTTTACCTCTCTAAGAAGAACTCCATATCAGTCCTTAGCCGGATTTTTGGTGCTATTTTTTACCCTGTTTCTTTCCCTGGTGCTTCTTATTTCTTTAAGTTTTGTCAATGGATTCTTAAGTTATATAGAAACAAGGCCGCAAGTTACCGTTTATTTCCAACCAAAAACTCCAGAAAATAATATTTTCAAAGTCCGTGATGAACTATCAGCTTCGGGAAAAACCCTTTCTATAAAATATATCAACCAAAACCAGGCCTTCGAAATCTACAAAAATCTAAACAAAGATAACCCTCTCCTTTTAGAAATGGTTTCCGCCGACATCCTGCCTCCATCTTTGGAAATCTACGCCAAAAAACCCATCTATCTTCCGGAAATTGCCGAATACCTTAAAAAACAGGGTGATGTCGACGAAGTTCAATATCAAAAAGATATCGTTGATAAATTACTTAATCTAACCAACGTTTTGAGAAGAAGTAGCCTTATATTCTTTATTTACCTGATCTTCATGTCGATTATTGTCTTGACGACTTCGACTCTGTTTAAAATCGCTTTAAAAAGTAAGGAAATTGAGATTTTGAGATTACTTGGCGCCTCCAATAATTACATTAGAAAACCATACCTGATTGAGGGACTGTTTTTTGGATGCGCTGCTTCGTTAATCTCTTTTGTTATTGTTATTGGAACTTTTTTTTATTTTAACCCGTTTTTGAAAAGTTATCTTGCTGGAGTTCATTCTTTAACTCTTGACCTTTACGTAACAAAACTAACGGTCTGGCCGATGAACACGGTTTTTTTTGCCGTGATGTTTTCTCTTTCTTTGATTTTTGGCTGCATCATCGCTGTTGTTTCTTCCTTCCTTGCAACTCAAAAATACTTAAAAGTGTAAGTATAATTAGAGTATGAACCTCAAGAAAATCCTAATCTTAATTGTTATATTGTTAAATTGTTATATTGTTGGGCTAATTTTTGCTCAAGATAATTCCCAAGCTTCGGATTTACAAAAAAAGATTAACGAATATCAAACAAAGCTCTCCGAACTTCGTCAACAAAAAAATACCCTATCTTCTCAAATTCAGTATATGGATACTCAGATATATTTAACTAATTTACAGGTCCAAGATACAGAACAAAAAATAACTTCAACTACTAAAGAAATCGATATTCTTGGAACTAGAATTGAAGGGCTTGATGAATCTCTCAACTACATATCAAAATTGCTTCTAAATAAAATAGTAGAGGGTTATAAACAAAGATCTGTCTCGCTATTTAGCCTCCTTTTTGATAGTCAAAACGCTGATGATCTTTTGGCAAAAATAAAATATGTCAAGACTACCAGAGACAACAATCAAAGACTTATTGTCCAAGTTCAACAAGCTAAATCCAATTTCGAAGAACAGAAAAAATTAAGGGAGGAAAAAAAAGTCGAACTTGATAATTTAAAAACAAGGTTGGCTCAACAAAAAAATGATCTTGATAATCAAAAGGTCGCCAAACAAAGATTGTTAACGGAAACTCAAAACAGCGAACAAGTCTACCAGGGATTATTGGCTAAAGCTCAAGCCGAATACGCTGCCATACAAGGGATCGTTGCCGGTGCCGGTATAGAAACACAGATTCGTGAAGTTAAAAAAGGAGATGTTATCGCTACAGTAATTTCAGGGGCTTCTTGTAATTCTTCAGGAACACATCTTCATTTTATTGTTCAAGATGGTGGAAACGTGCAAAATCCATTTAACTACCTTAAGGATGTAGATCATGCAGATTATTCAGAAGGTGATCCTTGGAGTCCTTCAGGCAACTGGGATTGGCCGGTTTCACCAGCAATAGAATATTATCAAGGATACGGAGAAACTTGGGCGGTTCGTAATACTTGGGTAGGAAATATTTACCGTTTTCATAACGGAATAGATGTATTTGGATCTTCATATAATGTTTATGCTGTTGCTGATGGAACCTTATATCGGGGTAGTTACACTGTTGGATGTACTCTATCTTATGCTAAATTAGTCCATAAAGATTCAAACACATCAACTCTTTATCTTCATACATATACTCAATGAATGCTAGTCAGTGAGACTTCCTTAACAATATAGCCTTATAACAATCTAATAATATAGTTTTGTAGCGTATAGTCCGTTGACAAAAGAGTTTATAAAGTTTATAAAGTCCATAAATGAACATTTTTATCATGAGATCCCTCGTCGTCGCTTCGCTCCTCCTCGGGATAACAGCGGGAGGGGTTTTTGCCCAATCCAAGATTTTAATAAACGAGTTTCTCATCGATCCCCAACCTCAACAAGTGGAAATAATAAACGATGGGGCAGAAAGTGCTGATCTGAGCGGGTGGATTATTGATGATTCCGGCGGAACGACTTTTTATACCATTCCTCAATCAAGTATTTTATACCCAAATTCCTGTTTGGTTTTTTCCGGCGACTTTAATCTTAATAAAACCTCTGCTGATACAATCAGATTAATAAATAATACCGAACTAATTGATTCTTTCTCTTACAAATCAAGTTCTGGATCAGGAATTTCCTATTTTCGTCTGCCTGATGGAGAAAATAATTGGACAACAGGAAGTGCTAATCTAGGTTTGTTTAACTTCTCTAAATTATCCTGCTTAATAACGCCAACACCGATTCCTACCGAAATAATATTTTTATCACCTACCCTCACTCCCGGAGTGAGTTTTGAACCGACAGAAATACCAGAACCAATGCCGGCTTCCTACAATAATATTTTTATAAACGAAGTCATGGTTAATCCTGAATCCGGAGGAAACGAATGGGTTGAACTATATAATAATAATGACTTTACTGTTTCCTTAACCAACTGGTATATCGATGACATAGAGAACTCCGGTTCGACTCCAAAAACATTTTCCTTAGAAATTCCTGCTAAAGAATACCGTGTCTTTAATCTTTCCTCATCGATATTTAACAACGACAGCGACAATATTAGACTGTTGGATTTTAATAAATTTTTAAAAGATAGTTTTGAATACGGTTCTTCAACTCAAGGAAAAACCTGGGGAAGAATTGACTTAAATAACGATAATTTTTGTCTCCAAGAACCATCTTATGAAACAACAAATAATCCATGTTTAAATCCAACCTCTAACCCAACACCGTCGTCCATTAAAACCTTAACCCTAACTAAAACAACAATTTTTACGAATAAATCTACAGTTAAACCGTTAAATTACAATGTATCAACCTTACCTGCCGGCAGGCAGGTATATCATAACCGAGGAAATGTTTTAGGAATATCAACCAATAAAACTAATAATGATTTTTTATTAATTCACATTCTAAGCTTTATCTCTTTGTCTTATTCCTTGTTAGTTGTAATTTCTGTTTTAATTAAAAATAAAATTCTAAATAAATATGTCCTGGCAAGTTAAATTTTTCCAAACAAAACGTAGCGATTATCCTGTTAAGGATTTTATTGAAAAATTAGATAAACCTTTATATATTAAAATCCTTCGTTATATTGACTTAATTAGAAACAGTGGTTTTCTTCTTAAACCTCCTTATGTAAAAAAAATTCAAGATGGAATTTGGGAACTTCGTATTACTGGAAAGATTCAAATTAGAATTATTTATAGTTTTTTTAATAATATTTTTTATTTACTTCATGCTTTTAAAAAGAAAAAACAAAAAATTCCATTAAAAGAATTATCAATAGCTCTTGACAGAATGAAAGAATTAATATAGCATATATGCTATATGAAAAGAAACCATCTAGATTTTGATGTCTATAAAAAACAGGTTTTAAAAGATCCTAAGCTGAAAGCCGAGTACGATCGGCTTCAACCTGAATTTGCTTTTATTGACGCAATGATTAAAAGCCGAACTAAATATGGATTAACACAAAAAGCTCTGGCTAAAAAAATCGGGACAAAACAGTCTGTAATCTCTCGCCTTGAGATAGGCCGTGCCAACCCAACTTTCTCTTTCCTCAAAAGATTGGCTAAGGCTTTAAACAGTAATTTAGAGATTCATTTTATTCCATCCTAAACTACATATACTCAACCTAAATCAATTCTTTTTTATCAGGATTTCTTGTTGTAAAAGTCATTTTTGATGTATACTAATTTTATGGAAAGGGTAAAAAACTTTTTTCGGCATTTATTTATACCAACCGAACACAATAACTATCGGGCAAAATCGCTTCATACTGATTTCTTAGTAGTCTACTTAGTAATTGCTTTTGTAATGAGTATTGTCTTCAAAAAAATCGGCTATACCAATGTTTTGGGTTTTGCAACAGACATTAGCGTCGATAAACTTTATCAACTAACCAATCAGGAGAGAGAAAAAACTGGCCTTCCTGCTTTGACTTATAACGATAAACTTTCTACCGCAGCTAGCCTTAAGGCTCAAGACATGTTTGCCAAAAACTACTGGGCGCATTTTGCCCCCGATGGAAAAACACCATGGGACTTTATCTTAAATTCTGGTTATCAGTATGAATACGCCGGAGAGAATCTGGCGAAAAATTTTTTGTTTAGCGATGATGTTGTTTCCGCCTGGATGAACTCTCAGATCCACCGTGACAATATCCTAAAAAGAGAATATAGCGAAGTCGGTTATGCTGTCGTCAATGGTATGTTTAATGGTGAACAAACTACACTGGTAGTCCAGATGTTTGGTAAACCGATTATCTCGCCGATTGCCAAACAACCTACTAACCAACAACTAGCCATCAATCTAAACCAGGAAGTTAAAGCCGAGGAAATTCCTAATCTTGTCTTCGCCCAAAATAATCAAAAAAGTACTTTGAATTGGCCTGTTTTCACCTACAATATTAATGTTGCCTTCTTTGGTTTTCTTCTTTTGGCCTTGACGCTTGATTTCTATTTCGCCGCCAAATTCCACATTATTAGAATCGGCGGGAAAAATCCGGCTCATTTTATTTTCATCTTGTTTATATTAATAGGTCTATTAATTGCCTCAAGAGGCGCCATTATTTAAAATATGAAATACTTAACCAATCATTTTAAAAAAGAAATCCAAAGCCATACGTTTGATTATCTTCTTTTGATTACAGGGGGAATATTTTTCTTAGTGGCAGTAAACGTCTTCAAAGGCAAACGATTATTGGAATTTATTATTCTTTTGGCATTTACTTCTTTTTATATCATTTGGGGAATCTACCACCACATAATCGAAGACAGCCTTCATTTGAAGATTGTGATAGAATATATCCTGATTGCTTTTACAATTTTATTTTTATTAAAAATTATTATTTTCCCCTAGGTTCCTCCCCCGCCAAGCGGGGTCGGAATGACGGGGTGGACTAAATATGAAAGGTGTCATTCTGGCTGGCGGTCTAGCGACTCGACTTAGACCTTTAACTTGGGTAACTAACAAACACCTTCTTCCTATTTATAACAAACCGATGATTTATTATCCTTTAGAATCATTGGTAAAAGCAGGAATAAAAGAAATCCTCATATCGACTTCTCCCGACCATGCTGGCCAATTTGCCAATCTTCTTAAGAGTGGAGACGAATTCGGAGTCAAACTCTATTATTCTGTTCAAGAAAATCCAAAAGGCGGAATTGCTAATGCTATTGGTCTAGCCGAAGAATTTGCCAAAGGCGAAAAAATTACTGTAGTTTTAGGTGATAATATATTTAATTATGATCTCAAGTCAACTATAGAAAAATTTAAACAAAAAGAAAAGGGGGCCATGGTTTTTGGAATAAGAATGTTGGGAATGGAATCAAAACACTATGGGGTCATTGAAATCGATAAATCCGGAAGGGTAATTTCAGTTGAAGAAAAACCTGAGAATCCAAAGTCTAATATTGCTCAAACTGGTATATACATTTATGACGAAAGGGTCTTTAATTTCATCAAGAAACAAAAGACTTCAAATCGTGGAGAATTAGAAGTAACCGATTTAAATAATTTTTATCTCAAAGAAGGTAGTTTGGAGTGTGCTCTTCTTGATTGGTGGATAGACGCCGGCACCTCTCATGATGAATTATTAAGAGCCAACAATCTCGTTGCTGAAAAAGTCAAAACAGGCCAACTTTAATTATGGACACGACTCTATTTTTATTAACTGCCGTTATAACCATAACCACGGTTCTTCTTGTTATTATTGGTCTCCAACTTGTGTTTGTTCTTAGAGAAATAAGATTAACGGTAAAAAAAATCGGTGTTTTTGTCGAAGACTTGGAAAATATTGAGTCTAAAAAAGAAATTCCCGCCGAGAAAAAACAATTAATCAGAAAAAAACATTTAGCCCTTCATAGTATCTTGGACAAAATAAGAATTCTTTCACCAAGTCTGTCTTTGAAAACAAAAAAATTCTTTGTCAAAGAGAAATAGATTCACATTTGACTTTCCAATTGACATATTGTATGCTATAATGGTTTCTTTATCCCCTATTGTATTTAGAGGGGTTTTTTGCTGTTAACAAAATCATTATCCTTTTCCTATCCGATGAATAAAACTGATAAGCCCCATATTAAACCCCAACGCCATCTCTCCTTCGGCAAAGAAGATCAAAAACTGGCTGAAATTGATTTGATCGAAGTACAAAAAAAGTCTTGGAACTACTTTCTTGAAACAAGTTTAAAAGAAACACTGGCAGAATTTTTTCCTATCGACGATTACACCGGAAAAAAATTCACCCTCCACTTTGACTATCTTTTCTTTGGCGAACCCCGTCATCCTCTAGAGCTTTGCCTTAAAAAGAAGCTCACCTATGATACCCCGGTTTATTTAAAACTAAGACTTCTCAACAAAAAAACCGGCAGCGAAAAAAAACAAGACGTCTATTTTTTTAACCTGCCCAAGATGACCAATAGAGGTACTTTTATCATCAATGGTATAGAAAGAGCAATTATCAATCAGATTGTCCGTTCTCCTGGAGTCTATTTTACTGCTAAGATAGACAAAACTACTGGATTAACCTTATATAACGCTGAGATAAGACCTTATATCGGCGCCTGGATCGATATCACCATCAATAAAAATAATCTCATCGAAATGAAAGTCAACAAGAAAAGAAAATTTTTGGCGACTGTATTTTTAAAAGCTTTTGACGGCGAAAACAATAACCAGCTTTTAAACCAATTTGATACTCTTGATAAAGAGCTATTGGAAAAATATATTTTACCTACTCTTAAAAAGGATCAAACCAAAAACAAGGATGAAGCTATATTAGAAATTTACAGAAAAGTCAGACCGGGTGAACCTCTAATATTAGACAACGCTTATGAAACTATTAATAATTTATTTTTCAATCAAAGACGGTATTCTTTAGCCAACGTCGGTCGCTACAAAATTAATAAAAAACTCGGCGTCAATTTGGAAATTAATAAAGATAATCGTCTTCTCTCTAAAGTAGACGTCATCGAGACTATTAAATATTTAGTCAATCTTACTAATAATAAAGGTGAATTCGATAATATTGACCACCTTGGCAATCGTCGTCTGAGGACTGTCGGTGAATTGATTGCCATGTACGGCATCAGGGTTGGTATGGTCAGAGTCAGCCGTGAAATAAAAGAAAGAATGAGTTTGGTCACCGGCGAAACCAACATTATTCCATCTCAAGTCATGAATTCTAAGCCTTTAATCGTCGCCATCAACTCATTTTATCGAACCAGTCAACTGTCAACCATTGTCGACCAAACCAATCCTCTTTCCGAACTTGATAATTTGAGAAGAATTACGGTCGGTGGACCGGGAGGCATTGAAAAAGAAAGAGCCTCATTCTCAATCCGGGACATTTCTTCTTCTCAATACAGCAGAATTTGTCCAATAAGAAGTCCTGAGGGACCCAATATCGGCGTCGTCACCTATATGGCTTTATACGCCAAAGTCAATAAGTATGGATTTTTGGAAGCACCATATAAAAAAGTCATCAAGGGTAAAATTTCCTCTGACACCGTCTATCTCCAAGCTGATGACGAAGAAAAATTCTACATTACTTCTAATAATGTCGATGTTAATAACGAAGGCAAGATTACCAACCATACCGTAGTTGCCCGTTATCAGGGAGAAATTGTTGAAATTCCAGTTGAAAAGGTTGATTTTATTGATGTTTCGCCCCGTCAGGTTGTTGGCGTTTCCGCATCTCTTATTCCATTTCTCCAAAATGACGATGCCTCACGTGCCCTGATGGGAACTCATATGCAATGCCAGGCCGTACCGTTATTGTATCCTTCGGCTCCAATTGTTGGAACAGGACAAGAAGAAAAAATTAGCACCGCTCTAGGTCGAACTATCATCGCTCCTGAAGACGGTACCATTAAATACGTCGACGGGCAAAAAGTAATCTTTAAAGGAAAAAGCGGCAAAACTTGGGAATATCACCTGGAAAGATTTGTCCGCACTAATAAAGACGTTTTTTTCGATCAAAAACCAACTGTTGAACGCAGCCAAAAAATCAAGAAGGGAGAAGTTATTGTCAATGGTCCATCAACCGATAAAGGCCAGCTTGCTTTAGGACAAAATCTTATCGTTGCTTATACTTCTCTCAATGGACTTGGTTATGAGGATGGTTTTGTCATTTCGGAAAGGCTGGTTAAAGAAGACGTCTTAACATCAATTACAATCGAAGAATTTGTTGCTGATTTGGTTGATACCAAGCTTGGGCCGGAAGAATTGACAAGAGATATTCCAAACGTCAGAGAAGAAGTTTTAGCTAACTTAGATAAAGACGGTTTAATTGCCATCGGGACCAAAGTTACAGGCGGTGATATTCTGATAGGCAAGGTCGCTCCTAAAGGCGAAAAAGAACTGACCGCCGAAGAAAGACTGTTGAGGGCAATTTTCGGAGAAAAAGCCAAGGATATTAAAGATACTTCTTTAAGAATACCCTATGGCAAACGGGGCACTGTTATTAATATCGAAACCATCGATGGTAAAAAAGATCCCAACGAACTCGAACCAAGCATCCTAAAAAGAATTATTGTCAATACAGCCCAACTCAGAAAAATCTCTGTCGGCGATAAGTTGGCCGGAAGACACGGCAATAAAGGCGTCATCTCAAAAATTCTTCCCGAATGGGACATGCCCCACTTGGAAGACGGAACTCCTGTCGACGTCATTTTGTCGCCTTTATCAATCCTTTCAAGAATGAATTTGGGACAGCTTTTTGAAAATCTATTGGGAACAATCGCCCGCAGGAATAATTTAAATATATCAATTCCTGTTTTTGAAAAAATTAAAGAAGAATTTATTACTCAAGAATTAAAGAAAGTCGGCTTGCCCATAGACAGTAAAGTCACCCTTTTTGATGGTCAAACCGGTCTTCCTTACGAAAGAAAGGTTTTGGTCGGAACTATTTATATCATGAAGCTTATCCATATGGTCGAGGATAAGTTTCACGCCCGGTCGATCGGCCCCTACTCTCTCGTCACCCAACAACCACTGGGCGGAAAATCTCAATTAGGAGGACAGAGATTTGGAGAGATGGAAGTTTGGGCTCTTGAATCCCACCGAGTTCCCTACACTCTTCAAGAATTATTGACGATTAAAAGTGATGACGTCCGAGGAAGAACAAAGGCTTTTGAATCGATTATCAAAGGAATTGACATACCTCAATCGTCAGTTCCAGAATCATTCCACGTCTTGGTAAAAGAATTAAACGCCTTAGGATTATCAATTGACTATATAAAATAATGGACGATGTTAATTTAGTTGATTTTTCCGGACTCAGAATTAGCCTGGCTTCACCGGAAGCGGTTATTAAGTGGTCGCATGGCGAGGTCATCAAACCAGAAACGATCAATTATCGGACCTTTAGAACAGAAAAAGACGGTCTTTTTGATGAAAGGATTTTTGGACCAACAAAAGATTATGAATGTTATTGCGGCAAATATAAAAGAATGCGTTATAAGGGAATTGTCTGTGATCGTTGTGGAGTAGAAATTACCACATCCGCGGTCCGAAGAGAAAGAATGGGGCATATTAAGTTAGCTTCTCCTATCGCCCACATTTGGTATTTCAAAGGCTCTTCTTCTGTGTTAAGCACCATCCTTGAGATTCCTCCTCAATCTTTGGAGCGAATCATCTACTATGCTCTTTACTTAGTTAAAGAGGTCAATAAAGATGGACAAAAAAAGGCTGTCAAAACTATTGATGAAATACAAAAAGAAGAACTAAGTATCTTAGAAGAAATCCATATAAAAGATGAAGAACAAATAAAACGGGGATTCGAAAAAGAATATATCGAACTTAAAGAGAAAATTACCAATAAAGAACAGTGGGAAATTACCAAACAGGAAATCGATTTTAAACAAAGAGAGCAGCTAAAACTTTCTTCTAATCAATATGCCGAGAAAAAATCTAAAAAAGCGGGTTTCTTTGAAAGAATTTTAAAGATCATTAAGTCTACTAAACCAGCCGATGCCATCGAAGAAGACGACTATCTTTTTCTTAAAGAAAAAAATATCGAGGACTTCTTAACTGTCGGCATGGGGTCAGAAGTAATCTTTGAAATGCTTTCTTCCTACGACGTCCAAAAAGAATATGAAGCTTCGTTAAAAAATTTATCTGAGGCGAAAGGAGAAAAAAGAAACAAGCTCTTAAAAAGAGTCAGAGTTCTTGAATCTTTTATTAAAGCAAAAATCGATCCTAAATGGATGGTATTAACAGTTTTACCAGTAATCCCGCCTGATTTGCGTCCGGTTGTCCAACTACCAGGAGGTAAGTTTGCCACTTCAGATCTCAACGACTTTTACCGAAGAGTTATTAATAGAAACAATCGCTTAAAGCAGTTGATTGATCTGGGAGCACCGGAAATTATCTTAAGAAACGAAAAAAGAATGCTTCAAGAAGCAGTTGATTCTTTAATTGACTTGCAAAAATCACGAGGCCGTAGTCGGACTCAAGGCGCCGCTTCAAAAATCCAAAAATCTCTTTCTGACATCTTAAGAGGAAAACAGGGTAGATTTAGACAAAATCTCTTAGGTAAAAGGGTTGACTATTCTGGACGCTCAACTATTATTGTCGGTCCAGAATTAAAATTGGACCAAGTAGGCCTTCCTAAGGAAATGGCTCTTGAGCTTTTTAAACCCTTTCTTCTACACGAAATCATTATTCGCGGTTTAGCTCCCAATATTAAAAGCGCTAAAAACTTTTTAGAGAAAAAAGAGCCAGCCATCTATGATATTCTCGAGGAAATAACTAAAGAGCATCCTATTCTTCTCAATCGTGCTCCCACTCTTCATAAACTATCGATTCTTGGTTTTTATCCGGTCCTAACCGATGGTTATGCTATTAAACTTCATCCGACGGTCTGTGCCGGTTACAATGCCGATTTTGACGGCGACGCCATGGGTGTTTTCTTACCTCTTTCAAAACAGGCCATAGACGAAGTTAAGGAAAGAATGCTGCCGTATTATAATCTTCTTAAACCAGCCGATGGTTCGCCGATCGTCCTTCCCAATAAAGAAATGGCTCTTGGTTGTTATTACCTAACCACTCTCGACGCCAACTACAAAAAAAAGAAAGATCAGGAATTAAAATACTTTGCTACTGAAGAAGAGGCTAATAACTTTTATCAACTGAGAAAAATCCAACTGAGGGAACCTGTTTTTGTGAAAATTGGACCTAAAGTAATTAAAACCTCAGTTGGAAGAATTATTTTTAACCAAGCTTTGCCTGCTGAACTGCGTTTTATCAACGAAGATGTTAAGGCAAATGACCTCAAAGCCCTTATTATCAAAGCTATTAAGCTCTATGATGAAAAAACTGTGGGCAGTATCATCGATAGGCTTAAAGATATTGGATTCTGGGGCGCAACTGTTTCTGGAGGCCTGTCGGTTTCTATTTTCGACTGTCAAATGATCCCGGAAAAAAATCAAGTCATTGCCGAAACCGAGAAACAAATAGAAAAAGTCAGGAAAAATTTTGAACAAGGGTTATTGACCTTGGAGGAAAAAAGACGATATTCTAATAAGCTTTGGATTGATACAACAGAGCGCTTAGCTGATCAGACCTGGGCGGCTCTAAACGAAGAAAATCCCGTTAAAATTATTATTAAATCGGGAGGCGCTCGCGCTTCACGGGAACAACTAAAACAGCTTTCGGCGATGAAAGGATTAGTAGTCGATCCTTTGGGAAAAATTATCGAAGTTCCAACCAAATCTAACTACCGAGAAGGTCTGTCTATTTTTGAATACGTAATTTCTGCCCGAGGAGCAAGAAAAGGATTGACTGACTCGGCCTTAAAGACTGCTGATGCTGGTTATCTCACTCGAAGACTGGTTGACGTCGCCCACGATATGATAGTTAGAGAAGAAGACTGTGGAACGACTGAAGGCTTAGAAGTTTCTGCCGGAAATAACCGCGGAGGAAAATTTAAAGAAAGGATTATCAGCCGCTTCGAAGCCAAAACCAACGAACTGATTACAGAAGACAAAGTCGTTTTTTTTGAAAAAGAGAAGGTAACAAAAGTAACAGTGCGCTCTCCGCTCTTTTGTAAATCACCATACGGAATTTGCCAAAAATGCTATGGCACTGATCTGTCAAACCATAAACTGGTTGAAGTTGGTACTCCAGTTGGCGTAACCGCTGCTCAGTCAATCGGCGAACCAGGCACCCAGCTAACAATGAGAGTGAGGCATTTTGGCGGTATTGTCATTTCCGATGTTACCCAAGGTTTGCCACGGGTTGAAGAGCTTTTTGAAACGAGAACGCCAAAGATTGTTTCGCCAATAAGCGAGATTGGAGGCAATGTTTCCATCCAAGAAGATACAGAAAAAGACATCTATCACATAAAAATTGTTTCTAATAACAAAGAGGCGACCGTAAAAGAACAAGAGTTTGTTATTCCAAAATCCCAAAAACTAAAAGTCAAGGACGGTGATTTAATTGCAAGCGGTACTCCTCTCTCCGAAGGTTATTTGGACATTGACGATGTTTTGGCGATCAAAGGCCTGAGAGCGGCTCAAATTTATCTTTTAGATGAAATTCAAAAAGTTTACGAATCTCAAGGAATTGCTATTCACGATAAACACTTTGAAGTCATCATAAGAAAAATGAGCGATAAGGTAATTATCGACGACGAAGGCGACACGGCTTTTATAAAAGACGAGGTTGTTTCAAGAATTCGTTTTGAAGAAGAAAATAAACGAGTTCTGGCTAAAGGTGAAAAACCGGCCACCGGCAAGATTTCTATCTTGGGAGTTACTCGGGCCGCTATATATACTGATTCTTGGTTATCGGCCGCTTCTTTCGAACAGACCACCAATGTTTTAAGCTCGGCGGCGATAAAAGGCAGCGTCGATTACTTGTTGGGTCTAAAAGAAAATGTTATAATTGGCAGATTAATTCCGGTCAGTGCTCAATTAATTGAGAAATACTACGGTAAATTTTTAGGAAAATATGCCGACAATCAACCAGTTGATAAAAAATAAAAGGACGAAAAGGAATAAAAAGTCAAAGTCGATTGCTTTGAAACAAGATTTCAATTCCTTGAAGAGAAGATATGTCAAAATCAATAATCCTTTTAAAAGAGGTGTTTGTACTGTGGTCCGTACCATGACGCCAAAAAAACCAAACTCAGCTCTAAGAAAAGTCGCCAGAGTAAGATTGTCAAACAAAATGGAGATAACTGCCTATATCCAAGGAGTCGGTCATAATTTGGCCGAACATTCAATCGTCTTGGTTCGCGGCAGCAGAGTCAAAGATTTACCAGGAGTCAAATACCATATTGTTCGCGGTAAATTTGATACTGCCGGTGTCGAAAACCGTACTTCTTCAAGATCAAAATACGGTACAAAGTCAGTTAAAGTAAAAACAACATAACCATGCCGCGACGCAAATATAAAAAAATAAAAATAAAACCAGACAAAGTCTATAACAGCCAAGAAGTGGCCAAGTTAATAAGTTATCTTATGATAGACGGAGAAAAAACAGTTGCTGAAAAAATTGTTTACAACGCTTTAGACGAAATAAAAAAACAAGGGCAGGATCCTTTAAGAACTCTTCACCAGGCAATAGGCAATACTTCTCCCTCTTTCGAAGTCAAACCGCGTCGATTAGGAGGCGCCTCTTATTTAGTTCCAATCGAGGTAAGACGAGAAAGAAAACTTTTTCTGGCCTTAAATTGGATCATTGAAGCAGCGCGCTCTCGACCCAATAAAGAATACCATAGTTTCTCTAAAAAATTATTGGCGGAAGTTACTGAAGCTTCTAAAAACCAAGGGCAAGGAGTAGCTAAAAAGCAAGCGACAGAAAAATTGGCAGAAACCAATAAAGCATTCTCCCACTTAAAGTGGTAAGTTAAGTCCATAAAGTCGTAAAGTTTATAAAGTCCATAAAGAAAAATACTTTATAGACTTTAAGGACTTTAAAGACTTTATAAACTAAATTATGGCGCAACAAAGTATTATCACTAAAAATCGTAACGTTCCATTGGATAAAATCCGAAACGTCGGCATCATCGCCCACATCGATTCCGGAAAAACCACGACTACGGAAAGATTTCTTTTCTATACTGGACGCACCTATAAAATTGGCGACATCGACGAAGGGACTACTCAAATGGACTGGATGCCGCAGGAGCGAGAAAGAGGAATAACGATTGTTTCTGCCGCAACAACTACTTTCTGGAAAGGAGTCAGAATTAATATTATTGACACTCCAGGTCATGTCGACTTTACCGCTGAAGTAGAAAGGTCACTTCGTGTTTTGGACGGAGGCGTGGTTATTTTCGATGCCGAAGAAGGAGTCCAATCACAGTCAGAGACTGTCTGGCGCCAGGCCGATAAATACATAGTGCCGAGAATTTGTTTTATTAATAAAATGGATAAATTGGGAGCTGATTTTGAAGCCACCGTTGGTGAAATCAAAGATCGCTTAGGTGCTCATCCTGCCGTAATGACATATCCAATCGGTAAAGAACAAGAGTTCAAAGGAGTAGTTGATCTTCTGACAATGAAAGCAAAATATTGGGGTGAAGACCCTCAAGGAATCGAATTCAGAGAAACAGATATTATTCCTGAAGAAATTAAAAATAAGGTAGTTAAAGCCCGGGCACTTCTGGTCGAAAAAATTTCTGAAACCGACGATAATCTTTTAGATAAATATCTTAATGGTGTAGAAATAACAGCTGACGAATTAAAATCTGCTTTAAGAAAAGCTACGATTGCTTATAAATTAATTCCTGTTTATTGTGGAACTTCGCTACGAAACAAGGCGGTTCAGCCTATTCTTGACGCCATTGTCGATTACCTGCCTTCGCCTTTTGACTTAAAAGAGGTCAAAGGTATTAATCCGACGACCAATGCCGAAGAACGCCGTCAACTTACTCCTGAGGAAAAATTTTCTGCACTGGCCTTCAAAATTCAACTCGACCCTCACGTGGGAAAATTGACATATGCGAGAATTTATTCGGGAATATTGGAATCTGGATCTTACGTCTATAACATCAATCGTAACAAGCAGGAAAGAGTCAGCCGTGTTCTTTTAATGCATGCCAACAATCGAGAGGAAATTGACAAGGCCTATGCCGGCGAAATCGTCGCCTTGGTTGGTCCAAAAGATACCAAAACCGGTGATACTTTGGCTGACCCTGATAAACCAATTATTTTGGAAAAAATTATTTTTCCAGAACCAGTCATCTCTCTTGCAATTGAACCAAAAACTAAAGCCGACCAGGAAAAACTTTCCTATACTTTGCAAAGGCTGGCCGAAGAGGATCCGACCTTCAAAGTAAAAGTCAACCACGAAACCGGTCAGACAATTATGTCCGGCATGGGTGAACTTCACCTGGAAATTCTTGTTGATAGAATGAAACGGGAAATGAATATGAATGTCAATGTGGGCAAACCTCAGGTCGCCTATAAAGAAACTGTCACAAAAATTGTCCCAGAAGTCGAAGGTAAATATATTAAACAGACAGGCGGTCATGGTCAATATGGACACTGTGTCATTAAACTTGAACCCTTAGGCCGTGGTGAGGGATTCAAATTTGTCAACAAAATTAGGGGGGGAACGATTCCTTCCGAGTTTATCGCCCCGGTTGAAAAAGGAGTGATTGAAGCAATGGAAAAAGGTGTTCTTTTGGGTTACCCTATGACAGATTTACAGGTGACTCTTTTTGACGGCAGCTACCATGATGTTGACTCTTCAGACATTGCTTTTAAGATTGCCGGTTCAATAGCACTACAAGACGGAGCAAAACACGCCGGCTTGACTCTCCTTGAACCGATCATGAAACTGGAAGTCACCGTTCCGGAAAACTTTATGGGTGTTGTTATCGGCGACATTTCTAGCAAACGGGGAAAGATTTTGGGAACGGAAAAAAGAGTCCGAGCGGTTATCATCAAAAGCACAGTCCCACTGGCCGAAATGTCAGGATATGCTACTATTCTTAGATCTTTAACCGAAGGAAGAGGAATTTTCTACATGGAACCCTCCCACTACGAAGAAGTCCCGCGAAACATCGTCAAAGAAATGCTTCAGAAATAAGATCTTTAATGCTAATCAAATCTATAAAATCCCCTCCCATAAGTTTTTTTAAAATAATTGCTGTCGAAGTTGACTCGCCTATTATTTTTACTTTTCGTTTTTTCTTTTTTAAGAAAAATACTAAAGGATAAAAATCCCCATCTCCGCTAATTAAAATCATCTGATTGTATTCGGATATAAATCTCATTGCATCAAAAGTAAGATCGACATCGCAGTTGGCTTTAATTTCTGGTTGCCTGTTGATTTTCTTTACAAAATAAGCATTACATTTAGGGCATTTTATATTTTTTACGATTGGCTTTTTATTATATTTTTTTATCCTTTTTAATCTTAAAATATATCCTAATTTTTCTAGTTTTAAATAAGAGTTGTCTTCTAAAGATTCAACGCCGGCATAGAAAAATATTTTCTTTGCTAAGAATCTTTTTGTTAGATAATGATGTAATTTTCTATAATTTACCTTCCAACCGCCAGTTCTTCGAGCGCCGTAAATCAAATTAGAAACATCAATAAAAACGTATGTTTTATTTGACATTGACTTTTATAAAATTATCAGTAAAATATAATTAATACTTAAGAGAGGATTCTTTAAATGAGTCCTCTCTATTTTTTATCTTTATAAGCCTTTTAACCTTAATAAATAATTTTGTCAACGGACTATACGCTACAAAAATATGAATTTAGATTATCTAATCAATCTATTTCTTTCGATATGCCACAATATTTACTTTAATTAAAGTCGGTTTTACACCTTCCTTCCATGTCTTATTTATAGAGCCTTGACCCAGCAAGAACGCTTAATAGAGAAATTTACCCCTTCCCCCTCTATATCTTACTTCAACACTTAACTCTTCGCTATTCGCTCGTCGTGTTGAAGAGCGATATTTGGAGGGTGCGCCCCCAAATGTAAATGGGGCTTGACAGTGAACAAATGTTTACTATATAATATTTTGTCATTCCGAGCGGAGTCGAGGAATCTTTTTTAAGATCCCTCCATGCGCTCCCTTCGGTCGCTTAGTCGGGATGACAAAAGGAGAAAATATGACAACCGATAGATTAAACATCTTAAAAAAATTTTTTAAAAAAAACCGCCGGCTTCCCTCTTATTCAGAGATGCTCAAACTCTTTGGTTTCTCATCTAAAAACGCCGTTTTCAAACTCATTAATAAATGGGTGGAGGCGAACTTTCTTAAAAAGGAAAACGGAAAGCTCGCTCCAACCTCCAAATTTTTTGCCCTACCCATTCTCGGCAACATCAAGGCCGGCTTTCCAATTCTCGCCGAAGAAAATAAAAATTACCTCACCTTAGATGAATATCTCATCGAAGATCCTCAGTCTTCTTTTCTTCTCAAGGTCTCTGGAGATTCTATGATTGGCATTGGCATCTTTGAGGGAGATATCGTTATAATCGAAAAGAAAAAAGAGGCTTTCACAGGCGATATTGTCCTTGCCCAGATTGACAATGAATGGACTTTGAAAATATTTAAAAAAGACCGTTTAAAAAAAATTATCTTTTTGGAAGCAGCCAATCCCCGCTATCCTCCGTTCTATCCTCAAAATGAACTACAAATCTATGGTGTGGTTCGTGCTGTTATTAGAAAGATTAACTAGCCTTAACTCTGTGGTAGTAACAATTGTTTGATATTCTTTCACTAAATTAACAATAATTTTTTGATTATCACGATCAAGTTCAGAAAAAATATCATCAAGAAGAATGATTGGTTTTTTTTGATATTGACTTTCAAAGTATCTAATTTCATTAAGTTTTAACCAAAAAATTGATAATCTTTGCTCGCTTCGAGAGCCAAAATGATGAATATTTTCCCCAGAAATTGAAATTTGAAAGTCATCTTTTTGCGGACCAATGATGGTTTTTCTAAGTCTTACTTCCTGATTGAAATTTTCTTCCAATCTTTCTTTGGTTATTTGATTTTTTAAATATTCTATAGAAAAACTTTTTGAATCAACCTCTCTATTTTGATTTAAAAAATCAATATAAGACTGTCTTTTTTCTGTCAGATATTCTCCTTGTTTAATCAAATAATCATTCCAAAAAGCCAGTTCTTCTTTTAATTTCTCTATTAATAATCTTGATTCAAGGATTTTATTTCTTTTCCGAAGAGCTACATTGTAATTGTTAAGCTTATTTTTATATTCTAAATCAAAAATAGAGATGGTTTTATTAAAATAATTTCTTCTTAAACTTGGAGATCCAATGACAATATTGATTTGTTCAGGAGAAAAAAGAACGGTTTTAGTAAGTATATTCAAGTATTGTGATTTTTTCTTTTCTGTTTTGTTAATAAAAAATTTTTTTTCAATTCTATCATTAAATAAACTAGCCTTAATCTGATAAGAAAAGGGTTCGTTATTTTCGATCATAATCGCTTCAATCATCGTTTCTTTTTTTCCAAATAAAAGCAGTTCCTCCTCAAAGACTTCTCTAAACCCTACTCCGTTAACAATAAAATAAATTCCTTCAAGCAGATTAGTTTTTCCTTGAGAGTTTTTCCCAACAATAATCGTCAAGTACGGGCTAAAATCAAAGCTCTGTTTTTCAAAATTTCGAAAATTTTCTAAAAATAATTTTTTTATCATGAGGAATCTTTTATAGTTTGAAATAGATTTAATATTATGATATTCTATTATAAAGTATGAATAAAAAACTTGCTTTTAAACGCATTCTCCTTAAAATTTCCGGAGAAAATTTTGGCTCAGAAAAAGGTGGTTTGGATTTTAATAAGATCGGTCAAATTGCTTCAATTATTCAAAAGATAAGAAAAGATACCTGTGTTGAAATGGCAATTGTTGTCGGTGCCGGCAATCTTTTTCGTGGCCGCTATATTGAGAACACTCCGGTTGACCATGTTGTTGCAGATCAAATCGGTATGTTGGGAACAGTTATGAATGCTCTTGCTCTTCAGGAAGAGATCGAACGCTTGGGTAATAATACCAGAGTCATGTCTGCGATACCGATTCATACTTTTTGTGAGTTATTTATAAGAAGAAGGACTATCCGTCATATAGAAAAAGGAAGAATTGTTATTTTGGCCGGCGGCACCGGTAATCCTTATTTCACGACCGATTCGGCAGCGGCTTTACGGGCAACCGAGTTAAAATGCGACGTTCTTCTAAAAGCTGCAAACGTTGATGGAGTTTACGAAAAAGACCCTGAAAAATATCCTGATGCAAAAAAGATCGATTTTATTGACTACCAGTCTGCTTTAGAAAAAGGAATTAATGTCATGGATAACACTGCTTTTGCTTTATGTCAAGGTAAACATATGCCGATTATCATTTTTCAATTCAGTCTGGAAAATATTAAAAAAATTCTTCGGGGAGAAAAAGTCGGCACTTTTGTTGGTGATAAACCCTTATAAAATCCCGCTGCCTAAACCGAAAATGGTTGCTAATAATTTCACTATTAAATAGGAAAATACTAAAAGTCCAAATCCGATAAAGCCGGTGGTTATTTTTGCCTGTGCTCCTTTGAGTTTTTCCGGATTACCCTGAGACATCATATAATCATAACCTCCCCAGATTAAAACAAAAAGCAGAACGACTCCGGCAAGCGGAAGAAGGAACTCTAAAACTCGACTGACTAGCTGTCCCAAATTTTCAATTCCTTCGAGTGGTCCTTTGATCGTCTGACCACCGAAATTAATCGACTGACTTAGAAGTTGATTTTTCATCTTTTATAACGATTAATAACTTTAAACACCAAGAAAAAAAATAAATTTATTACTAAAACAAAAATTAAGTAATAGTTTATTTTACCTAATAAATTATTAAAAGAATACAGATTCAGTCTGATATCAAATACATAAAAAATTATGAAAGCTAAAATTATTAAAGGAACAAGTAAAACTATCCCTTCAAGGTCTTTGCTTGACGAAAACATATTAGAAGAAATAGAAAAGATTAAATAACCAAAAAGAATATTCAACCATAAATTCGTGTTTGGAAAAATATGATAAATAAATATTGCCGATAACAATGTTAAACTAAAAAAAAACGGGGCGATACCAACCAATATTCCTCTTAAAAAATCTCGCTTTATAAATTTAACTTCTCCGAGTTTTATTTCATTTTCCGAAAAGCTAGGAAAAATACTCATAGACTGAACTGGTAAAAGTAATAACAACGCTGTTATAAAATGAGCCGACTCATGGACAACTGTTCCTGGTAGGTAGATTAAACTTAGAATAATATATATTAGTGGACTGGTTGAGAAAAACTTTCTAAAAAAAATAAAAATTTCTTTAATTGTTAATCTTGAAATTAAATAAACCGATAAAGTTAACAATAAAAGAACAATCATTGTTTTATTTTAAGGTTTAAACCAACGCTTAAGCATTTAGGACAAAAAAGGGTAGAATTTTTTATAATTTCGGTTTGGAAATCATTGTTGCATTTATTGCAATGAACTTGTTTTTGATTAACTTCAACCATCTGAGTCTCTTCTACATCAAAGATTAAATCGCCTTTATCTACTCTCACCCTTATTACATCGCCCGTCTTTACTTTGTTTCCAATGATAAGATTGGAAATGGGATTTTCAATTAATTTTTGAATTGCCCGCTTTAATGGTCTGGCTCCGTAAATCGAATCAAAACCCGCCTGAGCAATCTCTTCCACCACCTCGTCTTGATAGAAAAAACCGATCTCCTGGTCTTCGAGTAATTTCCCGACTCCTTTGAGCTGGAGCTTGACGATCTCGGCCATATTTTGGAAATTTAAAGGCTCAAAAACCGTCACTTCGTCGAAACGATTGACCAACTCGGGCTTGAAGAACTTTAGAAGCTCCGCTATCACCTTTTCTCTTATTTCTTGAAAATCATTTTTTGACTTTTGACTTGTACTTTTGACTTTATTCTTCGCCATTTCTACCTGAATCATCTTTGTACCAATATTAGACGTGCAAATCACAACTGTATTTTTGAAAGAAATCACACGACCTTTATTGTCAGTCAGGCGACCATCATCCAATATTTGAAGAAGGATGTTAAATATATCAGGATGGGCTTTTTCGATCTCGTCAAAAAGCACGACTGAATACGGTTTTCTCCTCACTGCTTCAGTCAACTTCCCCCCCTCTTCATAACCAACATATCCGGGTGGAGCGCCAAGAAGTTTGGCGACCTCATGTTTTTCCATAAATTCAGTCATGTCAAATCTGATCATCAGGTCTTCGCTGCCAAATAAAACATCAGCTAGTGTTTTAGCTAATTCAGTTTTACCAACACCAGTTGGACCAAGAAAAACAAAGCTGCCAATTGGCCGATTGGCCGATTTTAGACCGGCGCGACCGC
>PFOE01000034.1 GCA_002792355.1 Candidatus Roizmanbacteria bacterium CG_4_10_14_0_2_um_filter_36_35
AAAAAATACAACAAAAAGTTAATCAGTGTTAATCATCTTGAAGGACATCTTTATTCGCCATTTGTCCAAAACAGTCGGGGCAATCCTAAAATCGATTTTAAATTTCCTTATTTAGGGTTAATAATTTCCGGAGGTCATACAGAGTTTGTGATTTTTAAAAACCATTTGGAGTATGAAGTAATTGGTTCGACGCTGGATGATGCGGCTGGTGAAGCGTTGGACAAAACAGCAAAATTATTAGGCCTCGGATATCCAGGTGGACCGGTGATTGAGAGACTGGCAAAAGAAGCAGGTAATAAAGATTTTCATAATTTTCCCCGGCCGATGTTAAAATCCAATGATCTAAATTTTTCCTTTTCCGGTTTAAAAACGTCGTTTTATTATTTTCTCCGTCCCTGTGTCATTCCGAGCGACGGAGCGAAAGCGACCGAGTCGAGAAATCTTGATATTCGGCAACTGGCAAGTTCTTTTCAAGAAGCTGTCTTTGACACGCTTATTAAAAAAACAGAAAGAGCAATCAAGCAAACAGAGATCAAACGATTGATTGTAGGCGGAGGCGTGATTGCCAATCTTTATCTTCGTAAATTATTCAGAGATTTGGTTAAAAGACACAATGGTTCAGTTTTATTTCCCTCCTACAAATATTTAACAGGAGACAATGCGGCCATGATAGGCGTCATCGCCGGTTTTAAGGCAGAAAAAGGATTATTTGTGAAAAACATCGATGGACTAGACAGAATTCCAAGATTTAATATCTCTTGACAGTTCATACACTCATTTGTTAAACTATTACCAATTAAGTATATGTTAACCATTACAAAACAATCAGATTACGGAATTTTGTTGACTTCTCATATTTACAAGAAAAATAAATTAATCAAGCTTTCTGATTTAATTAATGAAACAAAACTTCCCAAAAGATTTCTTGCCCGCATTGCCGCCGAGTTAGTGAAAAATAAATTACTGATCAGCCGCGAAGGCAAAAACGGCGGATATTTGATATCTCCAAATATTAAAATAGTTTCTCTATACGATTATTTAAAAATATTTAATAATGACATCTCTATTTGCAGTTGTGCCAATGACAGTTATCATTGTCAGTATGAAAATTTATGTACTCATAAAAGCATTCTAAAAAACGAATTAAATAAAATTATTATTACTCAATTAAAGAAGATTAAGTTAATTAGATTATTAAGTAATTAATTTAAAAGATCCCTCGCCCCGCTAAACGGGGCTCGGGATGACAAAGGGGGCGATATGAAAAAAATATATTTAGATTATGCGGCGACGACTCCGATTGATCCACGGGTATTAAAAGCAATGATCCCGTATTTTTCTGATAAATTTGCCAACACAATGTCTTTACATCAGATGGGCCAGATCGCCAGTGAGGCGGTGGAAAATTCAAGAAAGACGATTGCTTCGTTTATCAACGCAAAGACCGAAGAAATTTATTTTACTTCTTCGGCGACTGAAAGTAACAATCTCGCCCTTAAAGGAGTTGCTTTTGCCAATCGGGAAAAAGGAAAAAACCACATTATAATTTCTTCGATCGAACACGACTGTGTCCTTGAATCATCCCGTTGGCTTAAACGACAGGGCTTTAAAGTCGATGAATTAAATGTCAATAAATTTGGTTTTGTCGACATCAATCAATTAAAAAAATTAATTACAACCTCAACTGTTTTAGTATCAGTTATTCATGGCAATAATGAAATAGGGACGATTCAGGATATTAAATTAATTGGAAAAATCTGCCGGGAAAAGGGTGTGTATTTTCACACCGATGCCTCACAAAGTCTGGGGAAAGTCGATATCAATGTTGAAAAAATGAACATTGATTTATTGACGGCTTCTTCTCATAAAATATATGGTCCAAAAGGGGCAGCCATTCTGTATATAAAAAAAGGAGTAATGATTGAGCCGATTATTCATGGCGGCGGTCACGAAAAAGGTCTGCGTTCATCCACTTCCAACGTTCCGGCAATTGTCGGTATGGGTAAGGCGGTTGAGATCTTACAAAAAGAAGGGAAAAAAGAAAATAAAAAAATCGAAAAGTTAAGAAATATATTGGTCAAAGGAATTTTAGAAAATATTAAAGGAACTCATTTAAACGGTGACCCAGTTCAAAGATTGTCTAACAATGCCAACATTTCATTTCCAAGTATTGAAGGGGAATCGTTATTAATGGAATTAGATTTTGAAGGAGTCGAAGTTTCTACCGGATCAGCTTGTTCTTCCCGGACTTTGATGCCGTCTCATGTCTTAATGGCGATGGGAGCAAAACCACAGATTGCCCACGGCTCAATTCGTTTAAGCATCGGCCGTTTTACGACTGAAGAGGAGATAAAAAAAGCCGTTAAAATTTTTATAAAAGTGGTTAATAAATTAAAAAAGTTTTCGCCCTTTTCAGTCTAAATAATATGTACTCTAAAAGAACCCTGCAGCATTTTCGCTCTCCCCATAATTACGGAGAAATAAAAAATGCCGATGGAGTCGGGGAAGCCGGCAACATAGTCTGCGGTGATGTGATGTCTTTATATTTAAAGATGAAAAAGATAGGTAATAAAGAACCCATTATTGATCAGGTCAAATTCAAGACCTATGGTTGTGCAGCAGCGATTGCTACTTCTTCAGCCATCACTGATCTGGTAAAGGGGAAGACAATCGAGGAGGCTTTAAAAATAAGCAAAAACGATATCATAGAATTTTTGGAAGGATTACCGCCGATAAAAATTCACTGTTCAATTTTGGCAATCGACGCTTTAGATGAAGCAATTTATCAATATTTAACAGATCAAAAAAAACCAATTCTAACAGATCTTCAGGTGAAACATAATAGAATCAAAAAAGGAAGAGAACAAATAGAAGAAAGGTATAAGAAATGGATGACAAAAAAATAAGTTGCCAAATTTAAGAAAAACCTTTAACATATTAGCTATATGAGTAATTTAAAAGATTCAAAAAAACCGTCTGGACCGGTTATCATCCACAAATATAAAGTTTGGGTTGATCGGTCGTTATGCATCGGAGCGGCCACTTGTGTTGCGGTGGCACCAAATACATTTGAGCTAGATAATGAGGCCAAAGCGGTCATTCTTGAGACATCGGACAAAGATACAATCGAGACGATTATTGAAGGGGCCAAAGCTTGTCCTGTTGCGGCGGTGATCATCGAAGATGAAAAAGGAAACCGTATTTTTCCAAAATAAGAAATGTCAAAATAATTAAATAAAGAAATAAGCAAATAAATGATTAAATGAATTAATAAATTTAATTATTTTATTATTTGATTATTTTTTCATTTATTTTCTTATTTAATTATTTTATTTATGAGTTTTACTTGGAAGATTGGCGGGGAAGCGGGATTTGGCATCATGACGACGGGTTTGTTGTTTTCAAAAATCGCCAGTCGTTCCGGTTATCACATATTTGACTACGTTGAATATCCGTCCCTTATCCGCGGCGGCCACAATGCTTATGAAGTTCATGTTAGTGAAAACGAAACTACCCATTTAAATAAAACTATTGAAATATTAGTTTGTTTGAATAAGGAAACTTTTGAAAAACACAAATTTAGATTAACTTCCGAAAGTTTGGTTATTTATGATAAAGACGAATTTGGAATAATTAGTGATTATAAAACAATTAATATTCCTTTTAAGAAAATATTATCTGAATTAAAAGGTCAGCCAGTGATGAAAAATACCATTGCCCTTGGCGCATCGATCGCTGTTCTTGGGGGAGATATTGATGTTTTATTGAAAATAATTGAAGAACAGTTTAGCAAAAAAGGCGAAGAAATAATTAATTTCAATAAACAGTTTGCCAACGTCGGTTTTAATCAAGTAAAAAATAATTACAAAACTTTAATTCTAAATTACTTAACAAAAAGAAAATCAGATGTTAAATTAGTAATGACTGGCAACGATGCATTTTCTTTAGGAAGCATGATTGCCGACTGCCGGTTATATGTTGCTTACCCGATGACGCCTGCGTCGTCCGTTCTCACAACTTTAGCTTCTTGGCAGAAAAAAACCAATATCGTGGTTCGTCACGCTGAAGATGAAATATCGGTTATTAATACTGCGATTGGCGCTTCTTTTGCCGGGGTTCGATCATCTGTTGGGACATCGGGCGGCGGTTTTGCTTTGATGGTGGAAACTGTATCATTAGCAGGAGTGACGGAAATACCCTTGGTAATATTTGTATCCCAAAGGCCGGGACCAGCGACAGGAATGCCGACTTGGACTGAACAAGGAGATTTACTTTTTGCAGTTCATTCAGGTCATGGAGAGTTTCCAAAAATAGTTTTAGCACCAGGAGATATAGAAGAAATGATTGAATTAACGGCTAAAGCATATAATTTAGCTGATATTTATCAACTGCCTGTTATCGTAATGTCTGATATGTTACTTTCAGAATCGCACAAAACAGTCAGTAAAAAGTTTGTCGACGATTTTATAGCTGAATATAAAGTAAATCGGGGCAAAATCTCAAATATAAAAGCTTCCACCTTCGCCAAGGCTTCGGTGGACGAGCAAAATTTTTTAAGATATAAAATAACAGAAGATGGAATTTCTGAGAGATTAATACCGGAGACGCCAGGAAGTTTTTATCAAGCCAATTCTTACGAACATCTAGAAGACGGGCATACTACCGAAGAATCTGCCCCACGCATCGCTCAAGTGGACAAGAGAGCTAGAAAATGGCAGACATATTTGAAATCAGATTTTCAATTACCAAAAATTTATGGAGACATTGATAAGGCAGACGTTGTCTTTGTTTGTTGGGGATCAACTAAAGGGGTAGTTGTCGAGGAACAAAAAATTTTACTAAAAAAAGATAAGGCTTCAGCTTGCATTCATTTTAATCATATGTATCCTCTCGATAAAGAAAAAATTAAAGGCATTTTTAATAAAAAGAAAAGATATATATTGGTTGAAAACAATTCCTGGGGACAATTTGGTAAATTACTGCTTCAAGAAACTGGAATAGAAATAAAAGAAAAATTGTTAAAGTATGACGGAAGACCGATTATGGCGGAAGAGATTATTAATAAATTGACCTAATTAACCTAATTGATCTAATTATTCTAATCAAATCCCAATGAACCAAAATTGGTTATTGGACATTTTTTAGATCAATTAGAATAATTAGAAATTAGAAATTTTATATGTCGACTATAAATGATTTCTCTGGCTATAATCCAACCTGGTGTCCCGGTTGCGGCAACTGGGGGATTGGGGTGGCTATCAAACAAGCCCTAGTTCAGCTGAATCTTAGTCCTTCAAAAGTCGGGGTTGTCTTCGGAATTGGTTGTTCAGGAAACATGAATGATTTTTTGAATGCTTATGCAATTCACTCTTTGCATGGCCGAGCCATTCCTAATGCAATTGGAATCAAATTAGCCAATCACAAAATGCCGGTTGTTGCCATAGTCGGCGATGGTGATTGTTATGGCGAAGGAGGTAATCACTTAATTCATGCCTGTCGGGGTAATCACGATATTACCGTTATTGTCCACGATAATGGGGTTTATGGCTTAACAACGGGCCAAGTGGCACCAACAGCTTTAAAAGGATTTAAGTCAAAATCGACTCCTTCAGGCATTATTGAAATACCTATTAATCCCTTATCTTTGGCAATCGGAAGCGGCGCCACTTTTGTCGCCCAAAGCTTTGCCGGTGACGTCAACCATGCGATCGCCATGATCAAAGCTGGAATTGAACACAAAGGTTTTTCCTTGATAAACATCCTCCAACCCTGCGTTACTTTTAACAAAATCAATACCTATCAGTATTATTTACAAAAAGTTTATAAATTGCCGCTAAATTATAAAAAAGATAATTTTAAAACGGCGGTTGAAAAAAGTTTGGAGATGAATGAAGAAAAATTTCCTCTGGGAATCGTCTACGAAACAGATAAACCTTCTTATACCGACCAACTGCCTCAATTAGAAAAAAAGACATTAGTTGAAAAAGAAAGATTTTCTGATTTTGAAAAACTGATGATAGATTTTATATAAACCGGCCCCCTGTCATTCCGAGCGAAGCGAAGCGGAGTCGACCTGCCTGCCGGCAGGCAGGGGAATCTTAAAAAAGATTCCTCCACTTCGGTCGGGATGACAAAACTGTAATTTATCGATGGTATTAATTGAACAGTTTTGTCACTTTAGAAGGTTAGGATAACCTAACAATACTATAGGTTTAACCTATAAAAAAGGGTCTTGACAGTTAGCAATTAATTTGTTAGACTGCTAATTAAGATGGCATTTTTAATCGGAGCGTCAGAACAATCTATTTATCCCGTCGCACCAGTACGCGACGGAATTGTTTTTCCAAACACTGAGAACGTTCTTGTTTTTGGAAGGCCAAAGAGCGTCAGCGCCATCCAAGAAGCTTTAAAAAAAGATAAAAAAATAATCCTCCTCATGCAAAAGAACCCGACCATTGACGATCCTTCTGATAACGATCTTTATCAGGTTGGTGTTTTAGCTAACATTGAAAAGACTGTTATTGGGGAACGAGGTGAGATTAACGCCTTGATTCGCGGGTTAGAAAAGGTCAAGATTACTTCTTTTGTTCATGACAAAAACTGGCTCCAAGCAAAGACAGAGGTTATGAAAAATGATAAAACAGTTGATGCCGAAGTCGAAGCCATGGTTAAACACATTTCTTCTCAAATAAAGCGAGCTATTAACCTTGGAAAAACCGTCGACTTCGTTTTTTTAATGAATATACTGAATACCAGCGACTTTCTGAGTTTTTCCAATCAAATAGCCGTTGTTCTTGACATAAAAGCTGAAGAAAGACAGGCGCTTCTCGAAGAGATCATGCTTAAGACGAGATTAAAAAAAGAAGTAGAGTTTGTCAACCGGGAAATTAAAATTCTTGAGATCGAACACAGTTTGACATCAAAGACACAAAAGAAATTTGAGCAGGGGATGAGAGAAAATATCCTCCGAGAAAAGATGAAAACGATTGAGGAAGAACTGGGAGAAAAAGATGGAGATAAAGATTTGACAGAATATCAGGAGAAAATTAAAAAAGCCAAGATGCCGAAAGAAGTTGAAGAAAAAGCCTTAAAGGAACTAAAGAGATTGAAACAGATGTCTCAATTTAATCCGGAGTCCTCATATGTAAGAACTTATCTTGATTGGCTAGTCGAGTTGCCTTGGTCAGTACTGTCTCCCAATAATATCAACATAAAAGACGCCGAGAAAATTCTCAATGAAGACCATTATGGCTTGAAAAAAATCAAGGAAAGAATTCTTGAGTACTTGGCGGTGTTAGAAAAAGGGAAGCAAAAACAGAAGAAAGGCCGACAGCCGACAATTTTATGTTTTGTCGGGCCACCCGGCGTTGGAAAAACCTCGCTTGGCAAATCAATCGCCAGGGCTTTAGGTCGTAAATTCGTCAAGATGTCTTTAGGCGGAATCAGAGATGAGGCAGAGATTCGCGGTCATAGAAGAACTTATGTCGGTGCCTTGCCAGGACGAATTATCCAAGGAATCAAGCAGGCGGGAACAAAGAATCCGGTGTTTATGCTTGATGAAATTGACAAGATCGGCCGCGATTACCGAGGAGATCCGTCAGCAGCGCTTCTTGAGGCTTTAGATCCGGAACAAAACCATTTGTTCTCCGACCATTATCTCGAAGTCTCTTTTAATTTGAGCGATGTTTTTTTCATCACCACAGCCAATATCACTGACACGGTTCCTGATGCACTGCTTGATCGGTTAGAAGTGATTCATTTTCCCGGTTACACCGAGGACGAAAAATTCAATATTGCCGTCAGCCATTTAGTAAAGAAACAATTAGAAGCCCATAGTTTAACCACCAAAGAAGCTTCAATTATTCCTACCGCTTTAAAGACGATAATCAGGCGTTACACTCGCGAAGCTGGAGTAAGAGAACTTGAGAGGCAGATAGCGACAATCTTTAGAAAAATTGCCCGGGAAATTGTTGAGAAAAAAATCAAGTCAAAAACAGTCGGTACTTCTGATATCTCAAAGTACCTCGGCCCTTTCAAATATTCCTCTCAAATGATCGAAGAAAAAGACACGGTTGGTATTTCAACTGGGCTTGCTTGGACTCAGGCGGGTGGAGACATTTTGTTTATTGAAGTAGCAATCATGCCGGGCAAAGGTAGTTTGACTTTGACGGGGCATTTGGGCGAAGTGATGAAAGAATCCTGTCAGGCAGCTTTGTCTTATATCCGCGCCCGCTACAAAAAATTCGGCTTGAAAGAAGACTTTTTCCATAAAATTGACATTCATGTTCATGTTCCGGAGGGAGCTGTACCAAAGGACGGTCCATCAGCGGGTCTGGCGATTGCTACAGCCATGATTTCTGCTTTGACAAAGACTCCAACGTATAGATCGGTAGCAATGACAGGAGAGATCACTTTGCGCGGCCGGGCGTTGGAGATTGGCGGCGTCAAGGAAAAAGTGATTGCCGCCCACAGGGCTGGTATTAAAACGGTTATCATACCCAAAGACAATAAAAAAGATCTCGAAGACATTCCAAACTATGTTCTTAAGGCTCTGAATTTTGTCTACGTCGAACACATGGATCAGGTTTTGAAGGTAGCTCTTAAAGAAAAATCTAAAAACTAAACAGGTGTTGCTTTCTCCCAAACAGAATAGAAATAATCTCGTAAA